>JAITAB010000068.1 GCA_031284315.1 Campylobacteraceae bacterium | reverse complement strand
GGCGCTATCTACCAAATAGAAGTTGCGGGAGAAAAATACATTATGCGCCTGCATATACAAGATGACGGCAGACAGGTATTCAAAGCGGATATGGAAAATATGGCGGACGAAATACCGTTCGCCAAGCAAGTCAAAATCATCGGTCAAGCCCGCTTCGCTTTGAAAAATCTTGACCCGATAGAGGATTATTAATTATAAAGTAACTCTTTTCCATTTTTTATCCTTTATGCTATAATTGACACGATAGAAGATTATTAATTATAAAGGAGTAAAAAATGTTAAAAATAAAACGAGTATTGATATCCATTGGAATATCTCTGCTTATATGGATAGCGTTTATAGCGGTGCAGCTCTTGCTGTCAACGATTATTTTTGGACATTCTTTGGCGTTTGGTGCAAACATAATTTTCTTTTTATGTATTGTAAGTATTGTCCACAAGGTAATGGCGGTTAAGGTTTACGGAGTGGGAGATAGTAATATTCCGCTGATAGAATCAAAAGAAGTATATCTTGCCGTAATACTCATAGTGTTAATGGCTTTGCTTAATCTTTTTGCATTAGTTATTGATTAGTTTCTGAATGCCGCGATGGTTTAAAGTACGCATCCAACTATTGCGACACTGATTATCGTCATTATCATAAAAATTCTTATGGGGTATTTGTAACAAAGCAATCATGCCAATCAAAAAACGCATGATTGCTTTTTATTTTTTTTGTGCTATAATGTTTTTTTCTACAAATAAGCTTCTTTACTTTTCTTCAATTTTTATTATTTTTTTCTTGTTCCCGATTGTTCCCGATGTTTTTTTATATCGGGAACAGCCTCTAACTCCCTTACTTGCGCACTTTCTGATACTTTGTTCCCGATGTTCCCGATACTTGCCACTTATATCGCTATAATTTTTTTTCGCTTCTTGACTTTTCTTATTATATTTATATTGTTTATTAAATTTTTTTTCAACTCAAATAGAGTTAATTATCAGGAACATCGGGAACAGCTCTATAAGAAAACCCTATTTATCGGATTAAAACCTTGTTCCCGATATAAAAAAACATCGGGAACAATCAGGAACATCGGGAACAAGAAAAAACACCCATTACAAACCCTCGCGAAGCCCGACAATATCGGACTTTCAAAAAAATATTATTGATATATATTATCAATAACCCCTCATTTTAGTATTGAAAACTCTGGCTTTGGTTTCGTTTAAGTTTCGCGTTATCGCATTTTACCCCTCAATTTTTAAGCACTTTACAAGTTATCAAAAATAATCAATATTGATAACATAAGCTACTTTTCAGCAGTGAGTTAGAAAAAATGACTTTTTTTAAGCTCTTTGCAAGGTATCTTAAACCATTTTAAGCAAAAAATATGAGAAAACTCTAAAAATATGCTATAATTTTTATGGAGGTCTCGTATGAAAAAGATATTTTTATTGATTTTACTCATACTTTTTAGTGGATGTAATGTTGGTGTTATAGAAAAAAATAAAAAAGCCTGTGATAATGGTATAACTGATGGTTGTAATAATCTTGGGGTTTTATATGAAGAAGGTCAAGTCATTAAGCAGAACTATTTCAAAGCGTTTGAATATTATGAAAAAGCTTGCGATGGAGGAAATGCTTGGGGTTGTAATAATTTTGGCAATTTATATGAAGAAGGTCAAGGTGTAAAACAAGATTTTTTTAAGGCATCCGAATATTACGAAAAAGCTTGCGATGGAGGAAATGCTTGGGGTTGTTACAATCTCGGTTTTCTATATAGCAGGGACAAAGGCATAAAACAAGATTATGTAAAAGCAAAAGAATATTTTGGCAAAGCATGCGATTTAAAAGAACAAAGCGGTTGCGATTATTATAAATCAATCAACGAGAAGGGGTCTATTAATGTATTATGGTAATTGGTATTGGTTCAAAGGTAAACTGCAAGCCGCGCTTATTACTATTTTAGTGATATTATGTTTACTGTTATATAAATATGTACGCGGGGTTTTCGTCCTGCTGTCCTGCTCCCTTATTGTGTCTTGCAAAGATATTCACCACCGGATGCGCCAGCTTTGCCGCTAAAAGCAAAGCGAAGTTATACATTCCGCTAACGATATGATATTATCCATTTTTTTACAAAATGCTGTATTCTTTTTTTATGGTTTTTTTATGGTCTCTGTCTTTTTTTGAGTAATTCAAAACCGCCGTACAAAGGAGTTTTAAACACCAGTCCTATTCCGCCCCTGACCACCATTTTATAAATCCCAATAAGTCCCGAAATCTCCGCCAAATCGGTATTTTAAAGCTTTCTTATGTCTCGATAAGTTCCGTTGAGTTCCAATGCGTCCATACTTTTTTATGGTCTTTTTTTAGGATAATTGCCGCAAAATATACTATAGCTATAACGCATAAAGAGGATTAAAAAAATGATAGAAACTATAAAAAATCTTGACTTGCAGAGCTTAAAGAGACAGGCTTAATGCACAGGAAGCTTGCTAAAAATCGGCTACAAATACGAAATTGTATTGAATTGGAGCCGTAACTCTGTGCCGCCGCTCATGGAGAGTTGGTTGGAGCTTTATAAAAAAGCGCAAAATATGATAAATTGGTGAGTGAATTGTACAAATACTCATCATAAAAACATCGGGAGTTTGAAAAATATTACTTCTTGCTTTTAAAAAATATACTTTGACAAATATCAAACTTAGCCCGTTATTAATTAACGGGCTTTATAAATTGCGCCGATAAGGCAAATGGTTTTATGGCTTATTGCTGTCAAATATAATTCCATTTGCCGTCAAAACATTAGCTGTTTGAGACGGGCTATCGGGCATATTATCTGCTGTAACGACAGCTCCTCCAAGCACATCTATTTTTATAGAATAATTGGCAGAATCTATAGTCGGATTTGAAATATATGCTGTTCCGCCTGTTATTCTTACGGGAGCATATGGAGCTCCACTGCCGCTATAAGGCTGAGTAGATATAAAAGTGCTGCTCGGCAGACTGGTATATGACTGATATGCATATAATGGACCCGTCCCTGCTTTAAAAGTATTTGTAGAACCGCCAATAACAGATGAATTGACTGGCATAACACCAAAACTTAAATTGCCATTATGTATAAAAGACTTTGATGTGCCAAAAAAAATGGTACTGCCTTGATTTAAGCCGAAAATAACACAATTGGTTCCGCCTTCAATTGTGATAGATTGATTAAAAACAGGGGTTTTTGCATTTTCCACGCTAAAAGTATATTGCCATGAACCGCTTGCAGAGCCTGTTGTTATGGAGTTTTGTCCTGTTATCTGGCACCAAGACAAATCAACATTTTTAATTGTGGTTGTCCCTGATAATGAATAATCAGATAATAGTTGAATTGTTCCTACAACGCCGTTTGTATGCTGCAATGCAGAAACATAATTTAACGCTGCCTGCAAAGAGGGATAATCCCCATTTGCGCCTACCGTAATTGTGAAATCAGTTATCGCTTTTTCCATTTTTCTATCCTTGTAATAAATAAAATATGTTAGGATTTTAATCCGCAGCCATTCACATCAAAAATTTATCCATAGGCAACTCCATATAAAATTTATATTATTATATTTTATATAGCATTCATTTGAGATAAATAAAATAAAGTATGTATTTTAATTAATGTTTTTATACAAGCAAAATATAAACCATTGATAGAGCGGCATAGAAACAATATAGTTGAGCATCTGATAACGCCGCTTGTTGCCTTCACCTTATCAGTAGCCTATGTATAATTTCTCGCCTCAAAATCTTTCCGCATCTATATATTCAAATCATCTCTTAACTCTCTATCGATATTTTGCTATGCCCATTATCGTACAAGATTCTAAGGAATAATTAGGGTGATAAATTGCACCGTATTAAATTTTATATCCATTTCTGTCTTTAGTAATTGCTTCGCGTGCTTTAGCCGCACATTTATCTATTTTTGCTAAATCGTCTTTATATTTTGATTCGCTTCAAGCATTAAATTCTTCTTTGCCAAGGAGTTTTTGTTCTTGTATGGCAAGCAGGATTTCTAAATTTTTAATATATTTTTCAGTCGATAAAATATATCGTTTTTGTATTTGTTTTGCAATTTCTTGTCTTTTTTGGGTCTCGCTGCTTGTTAAATTAGATAAATTATTTTATTATCGTGGTTTTTTTAGTATAATTACGAAAAAAATTCAGGAGGGCAAATATGAATATCAAAAGTACAACAACTCTAAGCAATGGCGTGAAAATGCCGCGATTTGGGCTTGGCGTGTGGCAGATAAATGACGGTAAAGAGGTCGCGGACGCCGTACATGAGGCGTTGAAAACGGGATATGTATTGATAGATACCGCCGCTGTTTACGGCAATGAAAAGGGCGTTGGAGAGGGATTGAAGGATTTTCGCCGAGATGAATTTTTCATCGCCACAAAAGTTTGGAATGACGACCAAGGCTATGATACGACTCTGAAAGCCTGCGAAGCAAGCCTTAAAAAACTTGAGCTTGATTTTGTGGATTTGTATCTTGTGCATTGGCCTGTAAAGGGTAGATTTGCCGATACTTGGCGCGCTATGGAACGGCTTTATGAAGAGGGTTTGACGCGTGCGATAGGCGTAAGCAATTTCACGGAGTTTCATATAAAAGAGATTTATAAAAACGCTCATGTGCCGCCCATGGTCAATCAGATAGAAATTTCGCCGTTTATCGCTCAAACTTCATTACGCGAATTTTGCGCTCAAGAGGGCATCGCCGTAGAAGCGTATTCGCCGCTTGGGCGTGCGAAAATACTGAAAGATCCGCAGATTGTCAAAATAGGTGAAAAACATGGCAAAACTGCCGCGCAAATAATACTTAGATGGCATTTGCAAAACAATATTATCCCGATACCAAAATCCTCTCATGCCAATCGCATAAGAGAAAATGCGGATATTTTTGACTTTGAACTAAGCCCAGCAGAGCTGAAAGCCATAAGCGCGCTCAATCAAAACAAGCATGCGATAAAACAGTCGTTTTTTCCGTTTGATGAACATGGAAGCGTTATATTGTAAAGCGTTGTTTCGATATACGAGCGGCGTACATGCGAAATAAAACAGCGCGCCTGCCGCTTAATAAAGAGTGCAAAACAGACAGCGGCGGCCTTCTTACGGACAAAACTGCCTATTATGACGAATCGCCAGAGTGCGATATCCTTAAACTGATAAAAGTGGAAAAATGAGAAAATTTTTACTTGTTTTGGGGTTAGGCGCGGCGGTTTTATACTCCGCAAGCTTTGACTGCCAAAAAGCTAAAACAGAGGTTGAAAAACTTGTCTGTTCAGACGAAAAATTGGCGGATTATCAAAAAGAGATTGAAGGGCAATACAATCTATTATATGAAATGTCTGGCAAAAAAATTCGCGAATAAAAGACGATGATATTTCCGAAATATATCAATTTTTAAATACCAAAAGGAACAAGTGCAAAACAAAAGAGTGTTTATTTGCATTTTACGAAAAGAATGACTTTTTTATCGGCGCAGTAGAGTGGTCAATACGGCAAATCAATGCAAAAACCGAACAGAAAAACATAAATGCCAACTATACCAACCGCGCCTATTATACCGACATTGAAACGGTTGAGAACAATACAAAACTTTGAAGCAGCCTGTTTGGCGATTTATCAAATAATTTTGACAATGTAACCATAATCAAGCCGATAGCTCAAGTAGTTTTACGCGATGATGACAGATTAAAAAAGGCTCTTGGCAGTTGTTATAAAGCAAGAATGGATTTGGATAAATTATCCTATCACAATAAAAACGGGCTTGGATATTTTTCCCTGGAGTGTTGATATTGACAAAGACGGCAAAAACGAACTTGTATTCATTCTATATCACAAATCATTATATGAGGACGAAATTATTTGGCATGTTCTAACAGATGAGGGCTGCAAGGAGAAATTACAGCAAAAAGATTTTACTCCCGAAAAAGACAAAGTTACGCTTGCGTATGATTCTACTCGAAGTTACGGTATCCCGATAACTCCGCCGATATTGGCAAAATATAACAATGAAACAATCATACTTGACTTCAAAGACTACAAAGAAACAATGCGTCCGCAATTTGACGCTTACGGCATAATGAATATTTATACTTTTTATGCATTTGATTTTGAAAAACCTAAAAAAACTTTTCCAGATAATTTTTCACACAAGTGTCATATAAACTTTTTTACGAAACATACGATATTGCTTTTGTAAAAAAAGGGCGATAAAAAGGGAAAAAATTGCAAAAATAAACCGCCAAAAGCAGCGCATGGAGGCTGTAATTTTAGGAATATCCGCCGAGGCGGTTTTTGCGCAAAACAGCCCGATAACCTTGCAATGAGATATTATTAATCAAAATATTGATATAATCCCCCTTATTTTTTACAGGATTTCTCATGAGAAAATTACTATTATTCGGCGTTTTTTGCTGTACATGCGCGTTGTTTGCCCAAGAGGAGATTACGATAAAAGCTACGGGCGAATTTGCAAAAGAGCTTAAAGAGTTGATGGAAAAATACCAAACAAGCGATATAAACGGCAGTATAGAGATAATAGACGAAAACGCCGCGCAGGATATAAACGCAACGAGTGAAAAAGCAGACGAAACGGCGGCGGAAGAAAACAAAACAAACGATGAGATAGTCGTTATAGACGATGTGGAGCAGATAAATACGCAAATATCTTCGGATAAAAAAGAGGAAAAATCCAGCGGGCTTTTAAATCTGCTTTTCGGCAAAAAAGAGATAAACGGCGATGCGGCTAACGGCGAAATTTTATACAGACAAAACTGCCTCAAATGCCACGGCGAAAAGGCTGAAAAAAGCTCGTATTTGAGCGCTCGAAATTTAATAACTCTCTCAAAAGAGGAGATAGCCGATCAGGTGAAAAATTACAGACGGGATTCCGGATACGGCGGGAGCGCGGGACTTATCATGAGAGTGCAAGCGGTCATGGTAAACGACTCTCAGGTAAACGATATCGCTTCCTACATAGAATCGCTCAAATAATGCGCGCGCCTTAACTATTTTAAAGTTAAGCTTGTGTAGTATAAAAATTTATTTTAACAAGGAGATTACATGAATAAACCATTATCTATTATATTGGCTGCCGCGCTTTTGGGCGCATTATCGGCAAAAGAGATAAAAATAGGCGCTATTATGCCCATGAGCGGGTCTATCGCCGCTTACGGACAAACGGCATATGAGGGTTTGTCTTTGGCAAATAAATTGGAGCCGAAACTAAAAAACGGCGACACGGTCAAGATAATTTTGATTGACAGCAAAGGCGAAAAGGTAGAGTCCGCAAATGCCGCTTCAAGACTTATCTCGTATGAAAAAGTCGCAGCAATAGTCGGCGAGCTTATCAGCACAAACACAGACCAAGTCGTATCTATAGCCGAAAAAGCCAAAATCCCCGTAGTAGCGCCTGCCGCGACAAATGACAGATTGACGCAAAAGCGCGAATTTATAAGCCGCGTCTGCTTCACTGACTCATTTCAAGGAGCTGTTGTGGGCAATTACGCTTACCACACTTTAGGTCTCAAAACTGCGGTGATTCTTATAGATCAAGCGCAGGTTTACTCTATCGGTTTGGGCAAGACATTTGAAGGCGTTTTCACAAAAAACGGCGGCAAAATCGTAAAAAAGATTTCCGTAAATTCGGGCGATAAGGATTTTAAGGCGGTGGTCGCGCAGATAAAAAGCGCGAATCCCGACATGATATTTTTACCGCTTTATCACCCTGAGGCGTCCATGATAGCAATTCAAGCAAAAGAGATAGGATTGAATAAACCAATGTTTTCAGGGGACGGGGTTGCCAATCCTACATTTTTAGAGCTGGGCAAAAGCGCGGTTGAGGGCTACATGTTCACAGACACATTTGATTACGGCGCGCCTCCGACAAAACGCTCCGAAGAGTTCATAAAAGAGTATGAAAAAACGAGCGGAAAAAACGAAATGGCTTCGTTTACAGCTCTTGGCGCAGACGCTTATTTTTTGATAATTGACGCGATGAATAAATGCGAAAATCCCGAAGACGGCGCATGCGTCAATAAACAGATAAAATCCGCCAAAGGATTTGAGGGTGTGAGCGGAGTTATAAATATGCTTCCAAACGGCGACCCTGTGCGCTCTGCCGTCATCAAAGAGGTGAAAGAGGGCAAATTTATATATAAAGCGACGGTTAATCCGTAAGTTTTTGATTTTACGGCAAACCTGCGAATTTTTTTAACGGCTCTTTGTTCGCGCAAAGAGCCTGTTTTTTTTGGATATTAACTGCGGCGTCAGGCGTATGAGGAGTATTTTTTGGATTTTATAACTTTTATGCAGCAGATGCTAAATGGTTTTAGCTTGGGCAGCATGTATGCGCTTATAGCTGTCGGATATACGATGGTTTACGGCGTTTTGAGGCTTATCAATTTCGCGCATGGCGATATTATGATGGTCGGAGCATTTTTGTGTTATTTTGGTATGGCAGTATTTGGACTGCCGTTTTTTGCCGCGGTTGTCATGGCTGTTTTGGGCGCGTGCCTTCTTGGAATTTTGACCGATAAAATAGCTTATAAACCTCTGAGAAACGCCCCGCGCATTTCGCTTTTGATAACCGCGATAGGCATCAGTTACTTTTTGGAAAATAGCTTTAATGTGCTTTTCGGCGGCGTACCGAAAGGTTTTTTAACGCCTTCCTACATGAGTAAAGCTATCACGGTTTTTGGACTTACATTCTCCATGTCAGCTCTTTTGGTGCCGATTATTACGATAGTTTTACTGATGATTATCCTCTATATACTTTTTCGCACAAAATACGGCATTGCGATACGCGCGCTTGCGTTTGATGTGAAAACCGTCAATCTTATGGGCATAGACGCCGATAAAATCATCATGCTGGTTTTCGCGATGGGCAGTTCGCTTGCCGCTGTGGGCGGTGTATTTTGGGCGTTGAATTATTCCGCGATTGATCCCATGATGGGAGTTTTGATAGGACTTAAAGCGTTTGCCGCCGCAGTTGTGGGCGGTATCGGAAGCGTGAGCGGCGCGGTTTTGGGAGGATTTATCATAGGCTTCACGGAAGTGGTCGCAGTCGCATTTTTCCCAGAACTTGGCGGCTATAAAGACGCGTTTGCATTTATATTTTTGATATTTGTTTTACTTTTTAAGCCAACGGGCATACTTGGATACAATTTTGAAAAAAGCAGGTTTTGAGATGAAAATAACCGTCAATAAAGTTATTTTCTTAATCACAGTTATTTTTATATTGCTCGCGCCGTTAGTTTTTGACGAATACAGCGTGCGCATTTTAAATAATATAGCGATTTTTACCATTTTAGCCGTCAGTTACAACCTCATCAACGGCGTAACGGGGCAATTTTCTTTGGAACCGAACGGTTTTGTCGCAATAGGAGCGTATGTAACGGCGCTGCTGCTCTTGAGCGCAGACGAAAAAATATATCAATTTATCGTAGAAAAGCCTGCGGCGTTTATCTTGTGGATAAATTCGGGCTTTGTAATAGCCCTTGTCATATCGGGATTAACAGCTGCCGCGCTGGCAGTTTTGCTCGCTTTTCCGGTTTTTCGCGTAAGGGGCGACTATCTTGCTATTGTAACTTTGGGATTTGGGTTTATCATACAGATTTTGGCTATCAACAACCCGCAGATTACAAACGGCTCTTTGGGCTTAAACGACATACCAGAACATGTAAATTTTTACTGGACAGGATTCGCGGCTTTATTGACTGTAGCTTTTATTCTCAATATCGTAAATTCCAAATACGGACGCGCCATGAAAGCCGTGCGCGATGACGAGGACGCGGCGGAAGCTATGGGCATCAATACGTTTAAGACTAAAACGACAGCCTTTTGCACAAGCGCATTTTTTGAAGGTATCGGCGGCGGACTTTTGGCTGTGTTTTTGACGACCGTTTCGCCGGATCAGTTTACATTTTTTCTTACGTTTCAACTGCTTATCATTATAGTCTTAGGCGGACTTGGAAGTACGACAGGAGCGGTTGTAGGTACGATTTTGGTCATCGGCGGCAGCGAATGGCTGAGATTTTTAGACGAGCCGATAAAGGCATTTGGCTATGAAACTCCCGCCATGCCCGGTCTTAGAATGGTAGTTTTTTCCGTCATACTTATACTTGTTATGCTGTTTGCAAGGCGGGGATTGTTCGGCAACGGCGAAATAGACGATATTTTGAAAAAAGTAAAAAGTAAAAAACGATGATATTAGAGATAAAAAACATAACAAAAAATTTTGGCGGCGTAACTGCCGTAAACGGCGCTTCTTTTAGCGTTGAAACGGGTGAGATTTTCGGGCTTATATGTCCAAACGGCGCAGGAAAAACCACATTGTTCAATATAATAACCGGCAATTATAAGCCGTCTTTCGGCGTTGTAGAATTAAATAAAGAGGTCATATCGGGGCTGAAACCGTATAAAATTGTGCGCAAAGGCATAGCGCGGACATTTCAAAATATCCGCCTTTTTAGCTCCATGAGCGTCTTGGAAAATGTGCTTATCGGCTTTGACTATCACGCTAAATATACATTTTTTGAGGGCATGTTCAGATTGCCGCGGTTTTTCAAATTTGAGCGCGAGATTCGAAATAAGGCAAAGGAAATCTTGAAATATTTGGAGATAGACGCTTTTGAAAACGAAACGGCTGTGAGTCTTAGCTACGGACAGCAGCGCAAGGTAGAAATCGCCCGCGCACTTGCTGCGGATCCTAAAATTTTGCTTCTTGACGAACCTGCCGCGGGAATGAATCCAGCCGAAACAAAAGAGTTGGCGGCTCTTTTGCAAAAAGCCAAAGCCGACTTTAACCTTGCGCTTTTGCTTATAGAGCATGATATGAAATTTGTAAACCAGCTCTGCGACAGGGTTTTGGTGCTGGATTACGGCAAATCTATATGCGAAGGCACGCCTGCGGAGGTGATTAGCCATAAAGATGTTGTAGCGGCATATTTGGGGGATTTTATAAGTGATTGAAGTTAAGGATTTGCATGTATATTACGGCTTGATAGAAGCGGTTAAGGGCATAAGTTTTAAAGTGGAAGCGGGCAGCATAGTTTCGCTTATAGGTTCAAACGGCGCGGGCAAAACTTCAACTCTGAACGCTCTTTTAAACAGCGTTAAAAAAACGGGCGAAGTGAATTTCGGCGGGTATGAAACAAGAAGACACAAAACCCATACGCTAGTCAAAAATGGTATGTCGTTAGCGCCGGAAGGCAGGCGTATTTTTATAAATCTCACGGTTGAGGAAAATCTGCGTATCGGCGCGTTTAATAATGACGACAATTACGAAGAATTAAAAGAGATCATGTACGGACTTTTTCCGCGCATAAAAGATAAACGCTATCAAATGGCGGGAACTTTAAGCGGCGGCGAGCAACAGATGCTGGCGATTTCAAGGGCTTTGATGAGCGAGCCTAAACTTTTGATGTTAGACGAGCCGAGCCTTGGACTTGCTCCTAAAATTGTCGGCGAAGTGTTTGAAACTATCGTAAGGCTTAAAAATGAAGGCATAACGATACTGCTTGTGGAACAAAACGCCTTTGCCGCGCTTAAAATAAGCGATTATGCGTATGTTTTGGAAAACGGCAAAATCGCTATGGAGGGTATCGCTTCGGCTATGATAGGCGACGATACGATAAGAAAAAAATATCTTGGCGGATAAATTGTCAAACGCTTATAGACGATATTATCCGTTTTTCTGTATTATTATAAAAAAATTTATTAGGTTGATTGATGAAAATAGTTGAAAAGATTTTACAGGCGTTTTTTTCCATGCAGTTCATGGCTGTTTTGCTCATAGCGTTCGCACTCTCCTGTGCCGTTGCGACTTTCATAGAAAATGATTTTGGGACAGAGAGCGCATGGGCTGTCGTTTACGCGGCGAAGTGGTTTGAGATAATACAGCTTTTTTTAGCGTTTAATCTCGTGTATAATATCTTGCGTTTCAAGCTTTACAAAAAAGAGAAACTGCCTGCGCTTATCTTCCATGCAAGCTTCCTTTTTATCCTTTTAGGCTCTGCTTTGACGCGCTACGGCGGATACGAAGGCACGCTGCATGTAAGAGAAAACGAGAGCGGCAGCATAGTCAAATCCTCAGAATCTTTCATACAGGCTCAAGCTTTTGCGGACGGCGTTTTATACGGCGCACAGCATAAGCAGTTTATCTCCAAAATCGGCTCCAATGATTTTGATTTTTCTTTCAATGTCGGCGATTCAAATGCGCGCGTAGAGTTCAAAAAATATGTGCCAAACGCGGTAAACTCCATAGAAGAGGATAAAGACGGCGTACCGATGATAGCTATCGCCGTCTCTCAAGGAGAGGAAGCGGAGAGGATAATTTTGCATGAGGGCGACATAGTAGAGAGTAAAGATATAATATTTACATTTAACAAAAAAATAGAAAATGCGGCAAAGCCGCTTGTCAGACTTATCATGCAAGATGGGGAATTTTCGCTAATATCAAGCGAGGATTTGAGTTGGTTCAAGATGAGCGACACGACTTTGGGCAAATACGGCAAAGGCGAGAAAGAGCCGTTTGACAATAAGCGTCTTTATACGACAAACGGCACAAATTTCGCGGCGTCATATATAGGACTTAAAGGCAGGGAAAAATTGGTAAGCGCCGAAGTTACGCCTCAAACAAGCGTCATGAACGCAGACGCGCTGATTGTAACTTTGACATATAAAGATATTTCAAAAGAGTTGGTTTTGTGGGGGCGCGGGCGCGGATATAGCGGAACGCCTGCGCATACTACGATAAATGACGCCATGTTTTTGCTTAACTGGGGTTCGGTAGAGTTTACGCTGCCGTTTTCCATATATCTTAACGATTTTCAGCTTGAAAGGTATCCGGGTTCGCGCTCGCCTTCGTCATACGCAAGCGAAATAACGCTTAATGACGGTAATTTTACGATGGATTACCGCATTTACATGAACCATGTTTTAGACTATAAAGGGTATCGTTTTTTTCAGGCATTTTACGATACGGACGAGGGTGGTACGATACTTTTGGTCAATAAAGACCCGGGCAAAATACCGACTTACATGGGATATTTTTTATTGAGTCTGGGACTGCTTTTAAATCTTTTTAATCCGAAAAGTAGATTTAGAAAATTGGCTTCCAAAGTGCATGAAAATATAACCAAAGATAAAAAAAAGCGTCCAAAAAAGCTTCAAAATACGCTTTGCGCTGTTCTTTTCGCGCTGATTTTAAGCGGTTTTGGCGGCGTCTCACATGCAAACGAGGCTGATCACGCGCAAATTTTCGGCACGATACTTGCTCAGGGCTTGGACGGGCGCGTATATCCGATTGATACGACCGCTCGCGAAGTTTTGAACAAAATCTACCGCAAAAACTCTTACAATGGTTTAAACGCAAACGAAGTTTTGTTTGGGATAATATTTGAGCGTGAAAAATGGTACAACGAGCCTCTCGTTAGAGTCTCTCATGAAGAGTTAAAAAAACTTCTCAATATCAACGGCTCTTACGCGGCGGCGGCGGATTTTTTTGACGATGAAGGAAATTATAAACTCTTGCAGATTTCCGAAAATGCCAACCGCAAAAAAGAGAGCGAGCGCGGACAATTTGATAAAGATGTGATAAAAGTGGACGAACGGTTCAATATCCTTTACGCCTGCTTTAGTACGGATATTTTGCGCATCATACCAAAAAACGGCGAGGAGCGATGGTACTCTATAAATGAAGCCTTAGCAGCTTTTCCGCCCGATGAGAATGAGAACATGCAGATGATTTTCGGCTTCTATTTCGACGCTGTCGCAATGGCAAAAGAGAACGGTAATTGGAGTACAGCCGATAAAATGGTAGATGTTATCAAAAATTATCAGGCTAAAATCTCCCCGCCCGAACTGATTCCAAGCCAAAGCAGGATAAAAGCCGAACTCTTTTTCAATAAAATAAAAATTTTTGACAGGATATTTTGGTTCTATCTTTTGAGCGGTTTGACGCTGCTGCTCTTTATATTTGTGCGTATGGCGCATGCGAAATTTAACATTAAGCCCGTTGTAACAAGCGTTTTTGTGATAAATACTCTGGCGTTTATACTGCACACGGGAGGTCTTGCGCTCAGATGGTATGTCGCCGAACATGCTCCATGGAGCAACAGTTATGAGAGCATGATATATATAGCGTGGGCGATAGCGCTGGCGGGGCTTTTCTTTGCGCGAACTTCCGTTATTTCTATGGCTCTTGCTTCCGTCATGGCGGGCATTACGCTGTTTACGGCGCATTTGAGCTGGCTTGATCCGCAGATAACCAATCTCGCTCCCGTACTCAAATCGCACTGGCTGACTATCCATGTCTCAATTATTACGGCAAGTTACGGATTTTTGGGACTTTGTACACTGCTTGGACTGTTCGCGCTTATACTTTACATCATCAAAGGCTGCGTAAAAGATCCCGCGCACAAAGAGGAGATATCGCGCAATATAACGGAAGCTGTGAGGATAAACGAAATGTCCATGATATTGGGTTTGTCGCTGTTAGTTGTGGGCAATTTTCTGGGCGGCGTGTGGGCGAATGAGAGTTGGGGCAGATATTGGGGTTGGGATCCCAAAGAGACATGGGCGCTTATATCTATTTTGGTTTACGCGGCGGTTGCGCATTTTAGATTTATACCGTTTTTAAACGGGCAGTTCGCGTTTTCCGTTGCTTCCGTTTTTGGCTATTTTTCTATCGTTATGACCTATTTCGGCGTCAATTTTTATCTTTCCGGCATGCATTCGTATGCGGCTGGAGACCCTATGCCTGTGCCGATTTATCTGTATGTTTTTGTGATTGTTTTGGGCTTGATAACCGTTGCTGCTTTTTTAACAAAAGGCGAAAGCAAAAAACTTTAAATCAAAAGGCAAAAAGCTGTTTTAACGGCGCTTTTTGCCTTTTGCATGCGGTATTAAATAAGAATATTGTTTGGGATTTAAAAATGGCGCGACGGACGGGACTTGAACCCGCGACCCCCTGCGTGACAGGCAGGTATTCTAACCAGCTGAACTACCGCCGCACCGAAAATGGTGGTCGCTATAAGACTCGAACTTATGACATCCACCTTGTAAGGGTGGCGCTCTACCAACTGAGCTAAGCGACCTTATGAGGCGTATTGTGCCTCAATCTGCCTTAAAAAAACGACAAAATAAAAAACCAATCTCTCTCACTGATTAGTAAAAATTGGCGACCCTTAGGGGATTTGAACCCCTGTTGCTGCCGTGAGAGGGCAGAGTCCTGGGCCACTAGACGAAAGGGTCAAATACAATGGTGACCCGCGAAGGATTTGAACCTTCGGCCACCTCCTTAAAAGGGAGATGCTCTACCAACTGAGCTAGCGGGTCAAAAAACAAAGAGTGAAATTATATGTAAAAAAAATACCTTTGTCAAGAAAAAAGAGCTTAATTTCATAATTTTTTTTACAAGCCGATTTTTATTACAAAACGGCGCATATTTTAAGAGGCGCTGTAACTTTTAAGAAAAATATTAATATAATTCAAGGTTTAACATTTTGTCAGAGGAGTTTTGCATGAAAATAAAAACAGGTTTGATTGGCGTTTGCCTGCTCGCAAATTCCGCTCTTTTTGCGGATTCTACGACCATTACGGACGCGCTTAAAAACGGAAAAATAAACGGCGAATTTTTCTTATACGCAGAACAGTCGGATATAAGCGGAAGCGATGACGAGGGGTATGGTTCGGGTTCTTTTAATCTCGGCTTTACGACAGATTCGCTCTACGGTTTCACGCTTGATGTCGGTTCGCGCGCCAACCACGCTTTTTGGGAAATAGACGGCAGCGAATATACTCAAAGCGATAAAGCTATTTTGCATACGGCAAATATCGCCTATTCGCATCCGCATCTTGATGTGGTATTGGGACGCCAAAGGTTAAATCTCGTATGGGCGGAAGATTTCCATGAAGCGTTAGTCGGCATTGTAAAAGCTTTTCCTTATACTACGATAACCGTTGGCTATACACAAAGAATTGCCACAGCGGACGGCGACCAGCCCTTGAGAGGTTTTACGAAAATCGGCGACAGCGGCGCGTTTGTCGCGGACTTGAAATACGAAGGGATAGAATTTCTTGCATTAAATCCATATATTTATTATGCTGATGACGTTGCCGCTTGGGCGGGAGCTAAGGCTGATTATGACGGAAATTTCGGCGATTTTAAAATCGGCGGCACGCTGCATTATGCGATAAGCAATGAAGACAATGCAAGCGACGGCTCATTTTTGCAGGTAGAAGCTCGTGGAACATTTGGCGGCGTAAACGCGTTTTTGGGCTTTTTAAAGAACGATAAGGACGGCGGCGCAGGTTCTATCGGGGCTTTGGGCGATTTGGATATTTTTGAGGACGGAGAGGAAATATTTGAAGAGATAGATGCGCAGACATTTTATCTTGGAGCAAACGGCTCATGGAACAGGTTTAAATTCAGCGGAGTATTCGGCTCTACCGAATATGAGGGCGGCAAAATGCGCGAACTTGACCTTGCCATAGGGTATGATTTGACAAATAATTTAAACCTCTCCGCAGTGTTTGTAAACGGCAACGGCGAAGGGGATAATGATTACAATAAATTATCCGCCGAAGTAGTTTACTCTTTTTAAACGCAAGGGGCAGACGCCCCTTTTTTTCAAACTGCAAGGCGCATTCATGAAAAAAATACTTTTGCGTAAAATCTCATGGGCAGAAGAACGCATCAGAACAAAAAGCGCAGATAAAGACGATTCGGACGACTTGAAAAGGTGGATAGAGTTTTTCAGGCATGAGAGGCTTATACACTTGATAGTAACTGTTTTTGTCGGACTTTGCGACATGATAAGCATCGTTATAATTGTGCTTGGCGCAAATTATTCATCATTTATTTTAACCGCGCTTTTAACCCTGCTTTTTATACTTTACATTTTACACTATTACGCGCTTGAAAACGGTACGCAAAAACTCTATCTGCTTTTTGATGAAATGTCAAAAACCATTCGCGCCAAAACCCCCAAATAAGCGTGAAATCTTTGCATGTAAGAGCTTCTTAAATAGTTTTTTGATAAAATTACGGCTTTTATAGTCCCAAAGATAGAATTTATTTTTATCGCGCTTCCAAGCGACAGGAGAAAATATAATGGATTACAAGGATACGCTCCTTTTGCCCGCGACTTCGTTTCCTATGCGCGGAAATCTTCCCGAAAACGAGCCTAAGCGTTACAGCGAATGGTTTGAAAGCAGAAACGTTTACGAAAAGATGAAAAAAGCCCGCAAAAACGCGGCGAAAAGCTTTAACCTCCATGACGGTCCTCCATACGCTAACGGCGATATACATTTAGGACATGCGCTAAATAAAATTTTGAAAGATATTATCGTAAAAACCCGCTATTTTGCAGGGGAAAGCGTGCGTTATGTGCCGGGTTGGGACTGTCATGGACTGCCGATTGAACAGCAGGTAGAAAAAGCGATAGGCAAAGAGAAAAAAGACGCTATGAGCAAAAGCGAATTTCGTTCTTTATGTCGCGAACATGCAAAAAAATATATACAAATTCAAAGAGATGGTTTCAAATCGCTGGGCGTTGTCGGGGATTGGGAAAATCCATATCTGACGATGAAATTTGAGTTTGAAGCGGACATTTACCGCGCGCTTTGCGATATAGCAAAAAAAGGTCTTTTGGTAGAGCGCAGCAAGCCCGTATTTTGGTCATGGGCGGCAAGAAGCGCACTCGCGGAAGCAGAAGTGGAATATCAAGATAAAGAGGATTACTCCGTATTTGCCGCGTTTGAATTAGGAAAAGAGGCGTTATCAAAACTTGGTGCGCCAATCGCTAAAGCCGTTATTTGGACAACTACTCCATGGACGCTGCCCGCGAACATGGCTGTCGCTTTAAATCCAGACGAAGAATATGTCTTAACCGAAGAAAATTTGATTTTTGCAAAAGCGCGGTTAGAGGCTTTGGCAGAGCTTGGCATTACAAAAGGCAAAATCAAAAAAAGCTTTAAAGCGGGTATTTTGGAAAACACTTACGCGCTAAACCCTCTAAATGGGCGCGATTCGCGGTTTATACTTGGCGGGCATGTATTGATGGACGGCGGAACGGGATTGGTTCACACTGCCCCGGGACATGGAGACGACGACTATAAAGCCGCGCTGAAATATAATATTGAGATATTGATGCCTGTTGATGACGACGGCAAATATGACCAGAGTGTCATTCGCGAAAAACTTTTGCCAAATCCTGAAGAGTTTGTCGGCGTTCATGTGTTTAAGGCGAATGAAAAGATTTTGGAACTTTTGGGCGGCGCGCTTTTGAAATGCTCCAAATTCGTCCACTCGTACCCTTACTGCTGGAGAACGCATACGCCCGTCATTTACCGCGCTACAAAACAGTGGTTTATAGCAATGGATGACGATAAAAACGGCGCATCTTTGCGCAGTATGGCAAAAGCGGAGATAAAAAAACTGAGATTTTATCCTGAATCGGGCTTTGCAAGGCTTGAGAGCATGATAGAAAACCGTCCTGATTGGTGTATATCAAGACAGCGCGACTGGGGCGTGCCGATAGCGTTTTTCAGAGACAAAACGACAGGCGAAGTTATATATGATGATGAGGTTTTGCGTCATACGGCGGCTCTTTTTGAAAAACATGGCGCAGATATTTGGTGGGATAAGAGTATAAAAGAGTTACTGCCCGAAAACTCAACGCTAAATCCCGATAATCTTCAAAAAACAACAGATATTTTAGATGTTTGGTTTGACAGCGGCAGTACATGGAGAGCGGTTTTAACATCAAAAAATTATGACGGCGGAGATTATCCCGCCGATATGTATCTTGAAGGAAGCGACCAGCACAGAGGATGGTTTCAAAGTTCGCTTTTAGTAAGTACGGCGGTAGAGGGCAAAGCTCCGTATAGAAATATCCTGACTCATGGCTTTACCGTTGACGAAAAGGGTGAAAAAATGAGTAAATCCAAAGGCAACGGCATAGATCCCAAAGATATACTCAAACGCTACGGCGGCGAGATTTTGAGGCTTTGGGTGGCAACGAGCGATTACAGAAGCGAACTTAAAATCAGTGAAAACATCATAAAACAAGTCTCCGAGCAGTATAGAAAGATAAGAAATACATTCAGGTTTTTACTGGCTTCCGTAGATGATTTGGACGCTATCGTAAAAACGGAAGAGTTAAACGGGATAGACAAATGGATACTTTCTGCTGCAAAAAAAGTATTTGACGAGGCAAATGAAGCCTTTTTGGATTACGACTTTTTGAGAGGCTATTCGCTTTTGAACTCTTTCATCGCAAACGAACTTAGCGGTATATATATGGATATTTGCAAAGACAGGCTCTATTGCGATGACAAATCCTCAGTCCCGCGCAGAGGTGCGCAAAGCGCGATGGCGTTGATACTTGAAACGATGCTGCCGCTTGTTGCGCCCGTACTTACATACACGGTTGATGAGATTATGGAGTATGCGCCGCCGATTATAAAAAAAGGCGATGCGTTTGATTTGGTATATAAACCGCTTGAAGGCGTAAAAAGCGAACTTAGGGGCGAATTTTTAATGCTTGCCAGAGAGAAATTTTTTGAAATAGTAGATACTTTGAAAAAAGATAAAATTATCAAATCCACATTAGAATTAAATATCGCCGCACACTCCGAAGAGTTTGCGAAAATGAGCGCGAAAGATGCGGAAGACTGGTTTACAGTGAGCGAATTTACCGACAGCGTTAAGGGCGAAATTTTGGGAAATTTTGAAGTTGAGGGCGAAATTTTTACCATCGTAAAAGCTCAAAACCATAAATGCCCAAGATGCTGGAAACTGAAAAGCGCGCATGAAGAGCATTTGTGCAAACGATGCGAAGGCGTAATAAATGGTTGATTTGTCAAGCCCGATACCCTTTAGCATTGTCGTTATCAGCGTGATTATTATATGTCTTTTTATCGCGGCGGGGATATTTGCCGTAAACAAGGCGAAGGGAAAAAAATGATACTGCATGACGCTGCGGTGCGGATTTTTACCGCAAATAAAAATAAAGGCTTCACATGATAACGCTAAAAGAGGCGTTGAAATTAGACAAAAACGGGATAAAAGAGTTAAGAGAAAACCTTGCAAAAAAGATAGTGGAGAAGAAAACTCTTGGCGCGTATATAGAGCAATTGACAAACGAAGAGATAAACACAAACGGCGATGGCATTCCCATAGCCGTTAAGGACAATATCCAGGTCAAGGGCTGGAGCGTTACATGCGCGTCCAAAATATTGCAAGGATATGTTGCGCCGTATGATGCGACCGTCATCACAAATATGGCAAAAGCGAATTTGAGCGCGTTCGGCAGGACGAACATGGATGAATTTGCTATGGGAAGCACAACTGCGACTTCATTTTACGGCAGAACGCTAAATCCTGCGGATAATGAGCGCGTTCCGGGCGGAAGCAGCGGCGGCAGCGCGGCGGCAGTCGCGGGAGGCATAGCCATAGCCGCGCTTGGAAGCGACACGGGAGGAAGCATCCGCCAGCCAGCCGCTTTTTGCGGATGCGTAGGACTTAAACCCACATACGGAAAAGTAAGCCGTTACGGTTTGACGGCGTTTTCAAGTTCTTTAGACCAGATAGGACCCATCGCGCAAAATGTGGAAGACGCCGCTATTTTGTTTGATATTATCGCAGGATACGAAAGTAAAGACTCTACAAGCGCAAATATCGCGCATAAGCCGACAGCTCCGAAACTCAATCCAAACAGAAAATTAAAAATCGCAGTCATTGAAAACTTTTTGAACGAAGCTTCCGAAGAGATTCAAAAAGCAATGAAAGAGGCGGTTTGCGCCTTAAAAAGCGCGGGACATGAGATAATTTACAAAAACATGCTGAACTCAAAATATGACGTTGCGACATATTATGTTATTGCTACCGCCGAAGCAAGCGCGAACTTGAGCCGATTTGACGGAGTGAGATACGGCAGAAGAGTAGAAAGCGAAAATCTAAAAGAGATGTATGTAAAAACCAGAAGCGAAGGATTCGGGGACGAGGTAAAAAGGCGTATTTTGTTAGGTACTTTCGTGCTAAGCAGCGGATATTATGACGCATATTACATACAGGCTCAAAGAGCAAGACACCTAATCAAAGAGAATTACGAAAATATTTTCAAGGAAGCCGACCTTATTTTCTCTCCCGTTACGCCCACTGCGGCGTTTAAATTCGGCGCGATAAGCAATCCCCTTGAAATGTACCTGAGCGATATTTACACGATAGGGGTCAATCTCGCGGGAGTTCCCGCCATATCGGTGCCGATAGGACAAAGCGGGGGGCTTCCTGTGGGCGGGCAATTGATTGCCAAACACTATAACGAGCAGACACTGCTTGACGGAGCGTTTAGTTTAGAAACAATTTTGAAAGGAAAATAGATGAAAATCCGCGCTAAAACTTTGACATTTGAAGATGTATTGCTTATTCCGAAATATTCGGAAGTTTTGCCAAAAGATGTTAATATATCAACAAAACTGACACGCAAAATCAGCCTGAATATCCCGATAATTTCAGCCGCCATGGATACGGTAACGGAGCATAGAGCGGCTATCATGATGGCAAGGCTGGGCGGTATCGGCGTTGTGCATAAAAACATGGATATAGAGTCTCAAGCGCGTGAAATTAGGCGCGTAAAAAAGAGTGAGAGCGGCATCATTATAGACCCTGTTTCGGTTGAGGCGCAGCAGACGATACAAGACGCGCTTGATATCATGTCGGAGTATAGAATCTCCGGCGTGCCTGTCATTGATAAAAGCAGAAATCTTATCGGCATTTTGACTAACCGCGACTTGCGTTTTGAGACTGATTACAGTAAAACGGTCGGCGAAGTCATGACAAAACCGCCGCTTATAACCGCTCTAAAAGGCATCAATCTTAACGATGCGGAGAAGATATTTCAGATCAATAAAGTAGAAAAACTCCCGATAGTAAGCGAGGACGGCAAACTTGAAGGACTTATCACCATAAAGGATTTAAAAAAACGCCAAGAGTATCCGCAGGCAAATAAAGACGAGTTCGGTCGTTTGAGAGTTGCGGCGGCGGTTGGCGTAGGGCAGTTTGACAGAGTTAAAGCTTTGGTTGAAGCGGGTGTTGACGTGATAGCGCTTGACTCCGCGCATGGACAGTCAAAAGGCATACTCGATACCGTAAAAGAGATAAAAAACAGATTCAATATAGAAGTAATAGCGGGCAATGTGGCTACGGCTGAGGGCGCGGAAGATTTGATAAAAGCGGGCGCGGACGGCGTGAAAGTTGGCATAGGACCGGGCTCAATCTGCACTACAAGAATAGTAGCGGGCGTAGGCGTGCCGCAAATTTCCGCGATAGACGAATGCGCGCGCGCCGCCAAAAAATACGGAGTGCCGATCATAGCGGACGGCGGCATAAAATATTCGGGCGATATAGCCAAAGCGTTGGCAGTCGGCGCAAGCTGTGTGATGATAGGAAGCTTGCTTGCGGGAACAGACGAGAGTCCGGGAGAGCTTATCATTTTCCAAGGCAGGCAATATAAAACATATCGCGGAATGGGCAGTATAGGCGCTATGACAAAAGGCAGCACGGATAGATATTTTCAAGAAGGAACGGCAGCTGACAAGTTGGTGCCTGAAGGTATTGAAGGGCGCGTACCATACGCAGGGACAATCAAAAATGTGATTCACCAAATGACAGGCGGACTTCGCTCCTCGATGGGTTATGTCGGAGCCAAAAATATAGCCGATTTTCAAGACAAAGCGGAATTTGTAGAAATCACAAGCGCAGGACTCAAAGAGAGCCATGTGCATGATGTTATCATCACGCAGGAAGCGCCGAATTACAGAATAAAAGAGTAAATAAGCAAAAGCGTTTATTTTATTGATTGTCAAAATCGCTCTGCGCCGCAGAGCTTGATAATACTAAAATTGTCACGCGGTATTTTTTTCTGATTTTGCGCTGCCAAACGATAAGCCGCAAAATAAAGGCGTTTATGAAGGCGGGTGATTTCTATGCCGTTCATTATTTCTGCGGATAACGACAAGTTTTCATCATGGTTATAAATATAAGGCGCTTTCCCGCCATTTCCGAACTGAACGATAAAAACATAATAAAATCTATCTATTCCGTCATTTCCGCACTCAAACGACAAATCTGCGCAGTAAAGGCATTAATAAGTGAAGGCAATAATCCATTTCTTTGTCATGCAGGCGCTTTTTCCGCCATTGCAAGCTGCAAAATTTTGACGCGGCAATCCAGAAAATTAAATCAAAAAATAGAGTATAAATATTTATCAAAATTTGTATGATAACTCTTGTCGTTATTGAAATTCTGGATTGCTTCGTTTCGCCCGCAATAACGGAAACGCTGTTTTATTGATAGCAGGATTCCAGCATGCGCGAAAATGACAGAAGGTAAAGCTGGAATGCAAAGAGAGCAGAGAAGGAAAAGAGAGAGATAAACGGCAATAAAAAATATAAGTATGACATGAAAGAATATAAAATAACGAAATGTAATATTGGATAATGAGGCAGGGTCGCGCTGAGTGCGGCGGCGCGCAATGACAAAGAGGAACAAATTTTGACATGAAACAAGCTGTTCTTAATTATGCATGGGTATTGGCGATTGTCTGCGCAAATAAAAACAAATTTGCCCGAGATGCAGCTTTTTCATTCAAACAGTTATAAGCCGAGAGAGATTATTTCTCTCTCAATTAAGTTTTTATTTACTGCTTATATTCTATCTTTTCCTTATTCCATTGGATAATGCCGCCAAGTTTGTCAAGATTTAACTTGTACAAGTCGTTATATCCTGCTCCATGCAAACTTCCATCGCCTGTTTTGTAGAATATATGCTCTTTTCCTCCGCCTATTTCCGTAACTTCTTCATTTATCTCATGGGGCGTTGCATACTCTCCATATATATGCTTAAACGCGCTTCCGCCTGTCTGCCCCCAAGTATAGATAACGCCCTCATCACTTAGAGCTATTGAGCCGACATATCTTGCGAAAAGCTGTTTGACATTGTGCAGAATAACAACAGGTTCCGAAGAACTAAGGCTTGTTTTGACAGTTCCTTGACCAAGTGCGGCTTCAAGTCCCCAGCCTATAACGGTACCGTCATTTAACAGCGCTTCTCCCCAGCCGTTGCCTCCCGCTATGTATATAATATCATTTGCAAATCTGTCAAGATTTACCGCATGCACAGGAGTTCTTACTATCTTTTGCACTCCATAGTTTGTACCTTTAAAGCCAAGTCCGCTTGCTTCATTATCTCCCCATGAGTAAACATGCCCCTCTTGTGTTACTGCAAATGCTCCCTCGTATGCCGCGCCTATAAGTCTTGCTTTCTCTCCGTTTAGATTTACAAGTACGGGAGTTTGGCTGTTTTTAGAACTGCCGTCTCCAAGCTGTCCGTAGAGATTGTGTCCCCATGTATAAACTCTGCCTTCATTGTCAAGAGCTATGGTAAAGTACTCTCCCGCGCTTACTTGAACTATATTTTCAAGGACTTTGCATGGTTTGCTTACATATATGCCTGCCGTATGAGGGCATCCCGTTTCGCCGTATCCGCTTTGTCCCCAGCCCCAAACGCTTCCATTGGCGTCAAGAGCTATCAAATGGTATGCTCCGCCTGTGAGTTGTACTATATTGCTTAGGCTTTCAACTTTGGAGGCAGGATTGCGGCTTGGAACGGAAAGTTTTCCATTTCCCTGCTGTCCTGAGCCTCTAAATCCCCACACGAAAACATCTCCGTTTTCATCAATGTCCGCTCCTGTTGTGATGAGAGA
>JAITAB010000042.1 GCA_031284315.1 Campylobacteraceae bacterium | reverse complement strand
GCTCGCTTTCTATTGTCGGACAGAGCGGAAGCGGTAAGAGTTTGACTTTGAAAGCGGTTTTGTCGCTTTTGCCGAGCAATCTCGCATGTGAAGCGGAATTTGAGGCTGATTTTCACTTGGAAGCTGGGAAAACGGTAGTTTTTATTCCGCAAAATCCGTTTACTGCTCTCTCCCCCATGACGAAAATATTTAAACAGTTTTTTGTGCCCGAAATTAAGCAAAAAGAGTGTATAAATATGGTGGGATTAGATGAAGCGTTGTTGAAAAGATTTCCGAGCGAACTTAGCGGCGGGCAGTTGCAGCGCGTTATTTTCGCGATGGCGATAGCGCAAAATCCGAAACTTTTACTGCTTGACGAACCGACTACGGCTTTGGATTTTGATGTGAAAAATAAAATTATCGCTCTTTTGAAAGAGCTTCATGAGAAAATAGGTTTTGAGATGATTTTTGTAACGCATGAACTCTCTTTGGCGAGCGAAATTTGCAAAGAGTGCATCGTGCTGAAAGAGGGTGCAATCGTAGAGAGCGGCACGAGCGAAGAGCTGTTTAACGCTCCTTCAAGCGAATATACAAAAATGCTTTTAAACACAGGGTTTAATAACAGGAGTTTCAGACAATGATTAACAATACGCAAGAGCCGAAAAACGGCGGTAAAAAATGGATTATTGCGGCAGTTTTCGGCATTTTAAAATACATTATAGCGAACAAAAAAAGGACTATTGCCGCAGTTTTTATAGTGTTTTTTGCGGCATTTGGCATTTTTGCCGTAAATACTTATCAAAGCGCCTATTATCAAGCGATAGAACTTATCAATTACAATCCGAAGCTCACAACGCAATTTTTTGACAGAAACGGCGAACTTGTGGCGAACTATTTTGAAGATGAAAACAGGCTGTATGTGAAGTTTGACGATATACCATACCGCATGGTAGAAGCTCTTGTGGCGATTGAGGATACGGTCTTTTTTGAGCATGACGGCATAAATGCGGAAGCGATTTTCAGAGCGGCTTTGAAAAATCTAAGGAGCATGAAATTTTCCGAAGGGGCAAGCACTTTGACGCAGCAACTTATAAAAAATACGCTTCTTACACGCGAAAAAACGCTGAAAAGAAAACTGAACGAAGCTCTAATCGCGCTTATCATAGAGCGGCATTTGACCAAAGAGCAGATCATGGAGCGATATCTAAATCATATATTTTTTGGGCATGGATATTATGGCGTGAGAACCGCAGCTGAGGGGTATTTCAGGAAATCTTTGGACGAATTAAGCTTAAAAGAGATAGCAATGCTTGTGGGGATACCAAGACAGCCCAATAGCTACGACCCGACAAAACACCTCAATTTAACGCTTTCCCGCGCCAATGCCGTACTAAACCGCATGAAAACTTTGGGCTGGATAAGCGAAGAGGAGTACAATCAAGCGATAGCAGAAGAGGTAAAAGTTTATGATGATACGCTCTCTAAAAATCAAGCTCCATACGCGGTGGACGAAGCCATTAGAGAGGTTAGTCTGCTGTATGACGATGTGCGAAGCGGCGGATATAAAATATATCTTAGCGCTGATTTGAAAACTCAGCAGTTGGCGCATGATGCGCTTGAGTTCGGATATCAAAAGATAATTGAAAGGGACAAAAGCGTAAATGCTTCCATACTGAACGGCGCTATCGTAGTTTTGGACAATTCCAAAGGAGATATTTTGGCGCTTGTCGGCGGACACAACTATACGCAAAGTCCGTTTAACAGGGCAGTAATGACAAGCAGGCAGCTCGGCAGCAGTTTTAAGCCGTTTTTATATCAAATCGCGCTTGATGCGGGATATTCAACTATGGATTTGATACCCGATATTTCAAGAGTTTATGTTGAAGAGGGCGGCAGTAAAAATGAAACGAAAGAGTGGGTGCCGAAAAACATAGAGAGCAATTTTCAAGGACCTATTACGCTAAAAGACGCTCTGACGCGTTCGCGCAATCTTGCCACGATAAATTTAGTGTCAAGCGTAGGGCTTGAAACGGTGCATAGAGAACTTTTAAAGATGGGATTTAAAAATGTGCCGAATGATTTGTCCATATCTTTGGGAAGCCTTGGCATGTCGCCTTTAGAATATAGTAAGTTTTATGGCATGTTTGCGAACGGCGGCACTCTTGTGGAGCCGAAAATGGTAAGGAAAATCGTAAATAGATTCGGCACGGAACAGTTGTTTGAAAGCGAAAAAGAGCAGATTTTGGATCCTGCGCAAAATTACCTCATGATAGATATGTTAAAGTCAGTAGTAGAGAGCGGCACAGGAAGAGCGGTTAAGGTAAGCGGTATAGAAATAGCAGGAAAAACAGGCACTTCAAACAATAACATAGACGCGTGGTTTTGCGGCATAACTCCCGATATAAGCGTGATAATTTGGTATGGCAATGACGACAATACGCCCATGCCCGCGAGCGAAGTCGGCGGACGCACTTCCACTGTGCCGTTTGCCTATTTTTTGCAAAATTACCTGAAAACTTACCCTGCGGCAAACCGCAGATTTTCCATACCTGTTGGGGTTAAAAAAGGCATATATAACGGCAAAGAGGAGTACTTTACGACAAAATCTCCATTTCCTTCGGCTTCAAGAGCTGCCGCTTCGGAAGATACGCTGTTTTAATCGCTGAAATAGGCTCTTAACGATGTTTGCTTCGGAAGATACGCTAACCGTAGCGAGTTTTAATTTCTGTTTGGAGAGGCTTTTGCCTCTTTGCTGTCGGGATAATCTGTTTTTAAAAGCTTGTAAAATTGATTTGCGTTCGCTGTGTCGCCTATTTTGTCAAAAGATATAGCCGTATGGTATAAAAGTCTTGGCATATAATCTGCCTTATCATACAGTTTTACGCTTTTTTTGTAATTTGCGATGGCTTCGCTCCATTTTTCGCTAAAATATTCGGCTTCGCCAAGCATGTAGCTATTGCGCGCGGGCTTATAATTGCGTGCGATTAATTCCACAAAATATTTTTTGGAATTGTTATACTCTTTATTTGCAAACAATTTCTCGCCCTCTTTGCTTAACTCTTCGGAGCTGGTATTTGCGCTAAATTGGCTTTTGGGAGGGGTTGTTGTTGTGGTTTTTTTGTTTTCAAGAGCGCTTACGCGTTTATCCAAAGCGGCATAATTGGCGCTTAAAGCGTCCACCATAGCCGTAAGTTCGGTTAAAACATTTTTTATGGTTTCTTGATTTGCAAGTTCTAATTCTCTGCTCTCTTTGACATACTTTTCAAGCTCGTCAATACGGGTATTTTGTTGGCTTTGATTGGTATCCATAGCTTGCGCGTCTTGTGAAATAGAGGCGACTTTACCGCTCAATCCATCCAAAAGAGACGCCGCTCCTTCTGATTTTTCGGCAGCTTTGTTTACCTCTGTTTTTAGCTTTGCCACTTCTGCCGATAATGTTTCTATTTTTTTGCTCAAATCCAGCAGATATTTTTCGCTTTCAGTCAATCCGTAGGGAGATTTTGAATTAAGTTTGCCTGCGTCAAATGCAGAAGGTTCTGCATGGAGGCAAAAAATCGTCATAAATAAAAAACCCCATATGCGTAAAAACACATATGGAGCTTGAATATGAAAATTTTTCATAAATTATGGGATAAGTTTAAAATCAACTCTTCTGTTTTTGCTCCAGCACTCTTTTGAAGAGCTTGTGCATGCAGGATTGGTTTCGCCATAGCTTACGATAGTGATTCTGTTTTCAGGAACACCGTTTGCTATAAGCGCATCTTTAACTGCTTTTGCTCTTTTGAGACCAAGCGCATAATTGTACTCGTCTGTGCCCCACTCATCGCAGTTGCCTTCGATTTTAACGCTTAAGCCCGCAGCATCCGTACCTGTAAATAGAATGGAGTTGCTTCTGACTGCATCAAGTTCGCTTGATTTGACATCAAACTGGTCAAAATCAAAATAGATGCTTTTTGACGCGCCTTCAAGTCTTTGTATCAAGCTTGATACGTCACCGCTGATTACGCCGCCCTCAATTACGCTTCCGCCGGCTTTTGCATCAACATACTGATCGCCAGCATCAACTTGAGCTTTGTCGGTACAACCGCTCAACAAAAATAGCACTGCAGCAGCGCTTATAAGTAATTTTTTACTCATGCCTCTTTACCACCTTTTAAAAAAATTTATGAAATTTTACCATAATTTATATTAAAATTTACCAATCCAACGATTGAATTTTGCCAACATGTATAGGAAAATAAAAACTTTTATTGACGCTTAGCCTTACAATGCCTAATGCATTCTCATTGGCGTAATCTTTTATGAACAAAATACTGCCTCCGTCATGCGAAAAGCGCGGAAATAGATTTTTGCCGTTAGCGGTAAGCTGTCTGATATAATTTGTCTTTGTGGATATGAGATACAGGTTAAATACCTGCTGTCCAAATTCGCTTGCCTTGTCGCGTCCCGAATAGACTATATAATGTTTGTAAGCCGAAGCCGAAGAGTTGTTTTTGCCAAGATATACCATTTGCTCAACTTTATCTTCTTTCAGTTTTTTTGAGAATATATTCGGATAGCCGAGTCTGTCCGAGACAAAAACCACTTTTGTGTCGTCATCTACGAAACTGCCGCTTACGTCAACACCGCGATAATTTGTGATTCTGCTAAGCGATTTGCTTCTCAAATCATACATGAATATATCCGCCTGATCTTCGGGCGACATTGTCAAAAGCAGTCTGTTGTCGTCGCTACTTACATCTGAAACCACAAGTATTCCCTTGCCCCTTATGATCTCTTCTCTCTGTCCGCTCATAATAGAGACTTTATAAACTATCGGCTCTTTACCGCTGTTTGAAGTGTAGTAAAAGCTGTTTTGGTCTTTATCCGCCCATTTTGGGAATATGTTAAGTCCGCCTTTGACTATGGTTTGCTGAAAGGTCAAAGTGTAGTCTGCGATGACTATTTCGCTCTGTCCCGGCGCTGTATTTTTGGAAAAGATGATATATTTGTTCATCCAGTCCACAGGGTCTTGTTTGGTGTCTTTAACCACGCTCATTATTATTGAGTGCGGCAAAATCGGATAGTGGCTTGCTTTGGATATTTTAAAGACTCTTTCGCTTATAACGCTGCCGCTTCTTGTGTTGATAAGTTTTGTATTCGCGGTAATAGAATCATCCAATTCTTCTGTCAGTTTATAGCGAAGCACAAGGTCTGTTTTTGTATCTATGCCGTATCCTATGCGGTTGCTGTCATTCCATCCCGCAACTCCATAAGCTTCGTTTATATCGTAATATGTTGTAATTTTAAGATCCGCTATCAAAAGTTTGAAAATATTGTTTCTTAAAAGGCTGCTTACTCCTGAATTGCTCGCATCTTGCACTTGGACTACGGGCAGTTTATCCATAGTTTTTACTATTTCTATGGTGGCGTCTCCCGCCGCAAAAAGAGTTGCAAAACCAAAAATAACCGCAAAAATTACTTTTTTCATTTTCTATTCCACCTCGTCTTTAAAAGTCGTGTTAAATTTAAAAAATCCAGAGCCTTCATAAGGCGGAAAAACTTCGCCTTTCATCTCTTCCAGAAAGTTTTTAAGCTTTTCATTAAAATCGCTATTATATGATAAAGAGACTATAGAATAGCTAAAACCGCCGTTGTTGTCTATGGTTATTTCAACCTGCGCGTTTGTGCCTGCCACCGTATAGGGCGTTTCAGCCCATTTTTCCGAAAGCATATCCTGTATTTTGCCGATAAACGGGTCATGTATGCCCGAACTTGCCGAATTTACAGTCATCGTGCTTTGCCGCTTAAAAGTTAATTTATCAAGCAGTTTGGTCGCATTATTTTGAGGGGCGTTTTTACCGTCAAGTCTGCTTGGCTGTGAAGCTGTGGAACCGCTTTTTGCAAGATTTTTTTCATCAATATTGGCAAAAAGGTCTTGTATTCCAGCCGTCTGCGTTTTTGCCGAAGCGGGCGAAGAGTCTTGCTTGACAACCGTAACGCTTGAAGTTTTATCTTCTCCTGTCAGCTCTTTTTTTTCAACCAAGATAATATTCAAAAAATTATCTTTTGCCGTAAAACGTTGCAAAAAGTCCGGAGATTCGCCGTACATGTGTGCCAACCCCGCAAATATAAGGGCGTAAAGTCCGAGCGAAACATAAAAACCGATAAGATAAAATCGTCTTTCAGCGCTCATCAACCGTTTGTTTCCAGCGCCACTTTGAGGAAACCTGCATTTTTGACGGCTTTCATCACATACATGACATCATTATACAAAAGCGTTCTGTCGGCTTTTATATAAACTGTCGTCTCTTTGCTGTATTTATTAGATAAAAGTATCATGTTGTCGGGGAAATTTTTCAATTCAAATTTATCTTTGCCGATGTAAACGGTTTTATTTTTGTCTATTCTAATTTCAAGCGTCGGTATTTTATTCACTTGCGCTGATTTTGAGCCGTCAGGAAGCGTGATATTCTCTTCAAATACTAATGTCGGCGTTGTAACCATCAAAATAGCGAGCAATACGAGCATAATATCCACCAGCGGCGTGATATTCAGCTCAGGTTTTTCATCCCAGTCTATTGCCATATAATGGTTGCTCTTTATTATAATTTTGTTCGTTTGACATCAGATCAATCTGCCGTCCGATATATGCCATGACATCATAGCCTTTTCGTTTCAGGATAAGATGAAAAGTGTATGCAGGAATTGCGACAAAGATACCGCCTGCCGTTGCTACCAAAGCTTCGCTGATTGCGGGGGCTATGATGCCAAGGCTTGCGTTTGTGCTTTGCCCGAGTTTGCCGAATGTCTGCAAAATGGATACTACGGTGCCGAAAAGTCCGATAAAAGGCGAAGTGGAAGCGATAATGGAAAGCCATGAAAGCCCCGTAGTTACGCTTTTTTCGGCTACATTTTTACATACGCTCAAAAAAGAGACGGCATATTTTTGAGAGGCGCATTTTGATAAAATAGAGCTGCTTTTGGGCGTTTTTGCGCCAAGCAGCATCTTTTCAAGCGAATCTTGTTCTCTCTCTTTCCATGCTGAAAGATAGAGGCTTCTTGATATAAAAATCGTAAAAGTAAGTATAAAATAAAAAGAGAGCCACCCCAAAACAAACCATGTTATGGGATGAGAATTTGCCAAATATGCGAATATTGCGCCCATGAGTTAATATATCTTTTTTGACATAGAGTCAACTTTGGCAACGGCAAGGGCTACATTGGAATCGCTCATGCTTTGAATTAGACTTTTTGCCTTTTCAAGCGCCGCGGCTATTTCGCTTTCGCTCTCTCCGTTGATGGCTACCGCGCCGTCAGCCAAAACGGTGATTTTTGTCTCTTCAACTTTCACAAATCCCCAATTGATGGCGACAGGCTCTTTTGAGCCGTTTTCAAGTTCTATGTCTATAACGCCCACTTTTAAAGATGTCAGCAGTGCGGCATGATTTGGCAAAACGCCAAACTCGCCTTCGCTTCCGGGGAATGTTACGGATTTTACATTGCCCGAAAAGATAAGACCTTCGGGCGTAACAATCTCTAAATTTGTTGTATTCATGATAAAACCCTTTTAGGCTTGTGCTTTTATTTTTTCAGCTTTTGCTACAGCCTCGTCTATATTGCCTACCATGTAAAACGCATTTTCAGGCAGGTCGTCATATTTTCCTTCTATAATACCCTTAAATCCGGCGATTGACTCTTCAAGCGTTACATATTTACCTGCGCTTCCCGTGAATACTTCGGCCACGAAAAACGGCTGAGATAAAAATCTTTCTATTTTTCGCGCGCGGTCCACCACAAGTTTATCTTCTTCGCTAAGTTCGTCCATACCCAAAATCGCAATAATATCCTGCAAATCTTTATATTTTTGCAAAATCGCCTGAACGCCGCGTGCAATTTTATAATGCTCTTCGCCGATAATCTGCGGATCAAGCACTCTTGAAGTAGAATCAAGCGGATCAACAGCAGGATAGATACCCTTTTCCGCGATACTTCTGCTAAGAACTGTTTTTGCGTCCAAATGCGAGAAAACGGTCGCAGGAGCGGGGTCTGTCAAATCGTCCGCAGGAACATATATCGCTTGAACGGAAGTAATGGAGCCTTTTTTGGTTGATGTGATTCTCTCTTGAAACCTGCCCATTTCGCTGGCAAGCGTAGGCTGATAGCCGACGGCTGATGGGATTCGTCCAAGAAGCGCGGACATTTCCGAGCCTGATTGAGAAAATCTAAAAATATTATCTATAAACATCAACACGTCAAGTCCAAGTTCGTCTCTAAAATATTCGGCTATCGTAAGACCTGTAAGCGCAACTCTGTTTCTTGCTCCCGGCGGTTCGTTCATCTGCCCGTAGCAGAGCGCGACTTTATCCAAAACATTTGATTCTTTCATCTCATGATAAAGGTCGTTTCCTTCTCGGGTTCGCTCGCCGACTCCTGCGAATACGGAATAACCGCTGTGTTTAAAGGCAACATTGTGGATAAGCTCCATGATAATAACCGTTTTTCCAACGCCAGCGCCCCCAAACAGTCCCACTTTGCCGCCTTTTGAATACGGAGCCAAAAGGTCAACGACTTTGATACCCGTTTCAAATATCTCGGATTTCGTGCTTTGCTCTTCAAATGGAGGAGGGTCGCGGTGGATAGACCATTTATGTTCGCTTTTTATCTCTTCTCCGCCGTCAACGACATCGCCTATAACATTTATTATGCGTCCCAAAACCTTTTCGCCGACCGGAACGCTGATAGGATTTCCTGTCGCTACTGCTTCAACGCCTCTGGTCAAGCCTTCGGTCATGTCCATAGCGATAGTTCTTACTCTGCCGTCGCCCAAATGTGCGGCGACTTCAAGCACAAGTTTTGCCGCTCTTCCTTCTACCGTATAATTTACTACAATCGCTTCATTGATTTTAGGCAGTTCATTTTTAAAATCAACATCTACTACCGGACCTAAAATCTGACTGACAACTCCACTCATAGAATACTCTCCTTGTTTATTTGCTCAATTATTTCATGGATTCCATACCGCTGATAATTTCAATAAGTTCAGTGGTAATGGATTCCTGTCTTGCTTTATTATAAGCTATCGTTAAATGATGAACTCTATCTTTTGCGTTATTCGTAGCATTATCCATAGCCTGCATTCTGGCGCTGTGTTCGGCTGCCAATGAATCTATAAGCGCGTAATACATGTTGTATTCAAGATATTTTTTCATCAACTCTTCAACTATCTTTTTATCGCTTTCGGCTTCTATTTCCAAAAGCGATTTTGATTCGCTGCTTGTCTGGGTTTCACTGCCTTTCGGGGTTTCTACGGGCAATATGTCTACTATTTTAAGCTCTTGGGATATCATGTTCAAATAACCGTTATGTACCAAAATAATTTTCTCGGTCAAATTTTCATTAAAATCATTAACGGCGTCTTCTATAATCTCCTGCGATTTTTTATAATTCGGAGAAGAGGATACGCCGATATATTTTTCCAAAAGCTCGGTATCCTTAAATGTAAAATAGTCTATTCCTTTGCGCCCTACGGCACGCAGTCTCACTTTTACATTGAAAGATTTAAATTCGTCCATCAATTTTTTTACCGCTTTAATCGTCTGCACATTAAAACCGCCGCAAAGTCCCTTGTCGGCTGTTATAAATATAATATCTACGATTTTCGGCTCATCGTTTAATTTAAAAAATTTACTGTCTAAATTATCGGCTTTGTATTGCGAAAGTTTATAAGAGATTTCGGAGAGCATTTCATTGATTTTATTTGCATAAATTCTTGACTGCCTCGCCACCTCTTCGGCTTTGCGCAATTTGGCGGTAGATACAAGCTTCATGGCACGCGTTGTTTTTTGCGTGTTCTGGACGCTTTTTATCTTCCTTTTTATCTCTTTGAGATTTGACATGCTCTATCCTTTAACTGCAAAGGTAGTTTTAAAGTCATTTAACGCTTTTTTCAAAGTATCTTCAATATCCTTGTCAAGGACTTTTTTTGTTCTTATCTGTTCTAAAATATCGGGATATTTCGCCTCAATGAACGGATACAACTCATTTTCAAACTTGTTTATATCGGCAGTTGCGACATCGTCCAAAAATCCTTTAGCGCCTGCATATATGATAACGACCTGTTTCTCAACGGCAAGCGGAGAGTATGGAGGCTGTTTTAAAAGTTCTACCATTCTTTGTCCGCGTTCAAGCTGTTTTCGGCTTGCTTCGTCCAAATCGCTCGCAAATTGCGCGAATGCTTGAAGTTCTCTATATTGCGCCAAATCAAGCCTTAGCGTGCCTGAAACCTGTTTTGTCGCTTTGATTTGCGCGGCGCCGCCTACGCGCGATACGGATAGACCGACATTGATAGCGGGGCGTATGCCTGAGTTAAATAAGTCTGTTTCAAGAAAAATCTGTCCGTCCGTGATAGAAATAACATTTGTCGGGATATATGCCGAAACATCGCCCGCCTGCGTCTCTATAATAGGAAGCGCGGTTAATGAGCCTGCTCCAAGTTCGTCATTTAATTTTGAAGCTCTCTCCAAAAGTCTTGAATGCAGATAAAATACATCGCCGGGATACGCTTCGCGTCCGGGCGGTCTTCTTAGTATCAAAGACATTTCACGGTATGCAATAGCATGTTTTGTCAAATCGTCATAAATAATAAGCGCATGGCGCGAGTTGTCTCTGAAATATTCGCCCATTGTAACGCCTGCGTATGGAGCGAGATATTGAAGCGCGGCAGAATCGCTTGCACCAGCATTTACGATAATCGTATAATCCATAGCTCCATGCTCTTCAAGTTTTTTAACAACTTGCGCAACGGTTGACTGTTTTTGACCGATAGCTACGTATATACAGATAACATTTTGTCCTTTTTGGTTGATAATCGTATCCACCGCTACTGTCGTTTTACCTGTTTGTCTGTCGCCTATGATAAGCTCTCTTTGTCCGCGTCCTATCGGAACAAGCGCATCAATGGCTTTGAGTCCTGTTTGGAGCGGTTCATGGACGGATTTTCTTGCCATGATACCCGGAGCCTTTTCTTCCACAAATCTACTCTCTTTTGCCTCAATAGGTCCTTTTGCGTCTATCGGGTCGCCGAGTGAATTTACAACGCGTCCGATGATAGAATCGCCCACAGGCACTTGCAAAAGCCGTCCAAGTCTTTTGACGCCCATGCCCTCATGTATGCCGTCGCTTTTGCCAAGCACAACTATGCCTACGCTTGATTCTTCAAGGTTTAAAGCCATGCCTCTTTCACCGTTTTCAAACTCTACCATTTCGCCTGCCATGATATTGTTCAATCCATAAACATTCGCAACGCCGTCCGCTACCGCTATGACTTTGCCCGTCTCCTCAACATTTACGCTGAGATTAAAGTTTTCAATTCTCTCTTTTATAATAGAGCTAATCTCGTCCGCTTTAATTTTAGTTGCCACTTTTATTACTCCTTAATTTCTTATATTGCTTTAAGTATATGTTCGCTCATTTGAGCTTTCAGTCTTTCAAGCGAAAAGCTTGCTTCAACTCCGATATCGCCGATTTCTATTTTAACGCCCTTATAGTTTGTTTTTTCTATTTTAAGCTTTATTTCTGCGCCGAATTTTTTGCCAAAACTTTTTTGCAGACTCTCCGTTTGTTCCTGACTTATATCCTTATCGGTGTAAATTTTGCCCTCATAACGGTTGTTTTTAAGGGAAATTTGAAATTCAAACTCCTTATAGATATCAGGCAGAAGAAGCAGTCTTCCATGTTCGCTCAAAAGGGCGATAAAGTTGATAAATTTTTTATTTTCCGTCTTCAGAAGGGAGGTAACAAGAGCTTTTTTATCGTTTTTATTCACATCGGGCGCGGAAAGAATAGCCGTAAATTTCGCTATATCAAATGCGTTATTAAGTATCTCAAGCGCATTTTGCACATTCGCAAGCTCTTTTTCGCCAAAGCTTTCAAAGAGCGCTTTAACATATCTTTTTGCTACAATGCTCATCATGCCACCTTTTTCAAAAGAATATTAATAAATTTTTCTTTGTCCATCGCGATAGACTCTTCGCTGAAAAGTTCAGAAAGCGTTTCGCTTACGACCAAGCGCACCAGTTTGCGTCTTTCAATATCCATCTGGTCTTGACTTGCTTTTTCGAGATTTTTCATTTCCAAAAGCAAATCCGAAGCAATTTTGGCGAGCATCATTTTATTCTCTTTTTCAGATGTTGCAAGAAGCGCTTTGGCGGTCGCGTTAGCCTCTTCAACCTTTTCCAAAGCTTCGCTTTTTTGCTTTTTGGACTCTTTTAGTTTTTCCTGAATCGCATTTAATCTGTCCGCGATAAATTTTTTTCTGTTTTTAAAGAAATTTTTTATACTATTTGCCAGCAAATAGTATAAAAGCCCCGCAAACAGAAGAAAATTGACGCTTCTCGGAAATATATCAACATCCGCTCCGCCGCCGCTTGCCGCCGCCAAAACAGGAACAATAAACAGTATAAGATATTTTCGCATTTTTTCTCCTATATTTTGCCAAGTTTTGCTTTAAGCGCTTCTCTAAAAAGCGGTATTTGGCTTCTTAGGGCGTTTTTAAGCCCAACTTTTTCATTTTCAAGCGTTTTAATAAATTCGTTATATTCGCTTTCAAGTTTGCTTTTTTTTGCTTCAAGCTGTTTAGCCGCGTCTGTTTTGGCAGAAGCTAAAAGCTCCATGCGCTTCGCTGCCGCCTTGTTTTTGGCGTTGAGTATAATTTGATTTGCCTCTTCATGGTAAACGCTTACGTCATCGGCATTTTGCGCCGCATTTTCCAAATCTTTTTTAATCAATCCATTTCTGTTGTTGATGAAATCAAGCAGCGGCTTGTAAAGAATGCGGTTAAGAACGACAAGCAGAATCAAAAAAAGAGCCGCAGTTGAACACAACAGCGCAATATCAATATCCAGCATATTCATACAGAGTATCTCCTTAGTTTTATAGCGGCTAAGAGCGGTTAGCCCCTGTTTTTAGTGCGTAAATAAAAATCTTTTATATAAGCGCGAAATTTTACCATTTAAAACAAAAAACTTTATTAAATTTGCGCGCAAAATTATTTCCACTCTTTTATGCGCTCCAAAAAGTTTTCCATTTCGCGGCTATTTTTAAAATTTATCGTTAAACTCTCTTTTGCTATTTTAACTTTCAAGCCGATGCCGCTCATTTTTTCCTGCATAATTTTTAGTGAAGGGTGCGGGTTGCTTTCTGTCTTTCTTTTTTTCAGGGACGAAGGGTTTACTTTAAGCTGTTTGACAAGGTTTTCAGTCTCTCTTACGCTCAATCTCTGCCCCAAAATAGTATTTACTATCGTCTCTTCGTCAATAGCGTCAAGTCCTACTATAACCTTTGCATGTCCTTGGGATATTTTGTTTTCTATAATTAACTGCTTGGTTTTTTCGCTTAAAGATAAAAGCCTTATGGTGTTTGTTATCTGCGCGCGCGATTTATGTATAATTTCCGAAAGCCCGTCCTGCGTTATATTGTATTCGTCTATTAATTCCTGATACGCCCGCCCAAGCTCTATGGGATTCAAATCTTCTCTCTGGATATTTTCAATAAGAGCCAATTCGCGGAGTTTTTCGGATTCGTAATCGGCAATAATGGCTTTAATAGCCGTAAAACCTGCTATTTGGCTTGCTCTGAGCCTTCTTTCGCCCGCCAACAGCATAAAGCCGCCGTCTTTTTTTATAACAAGTATAGGCTGCAAGAGTCCATGTTTTTTAATGGAAGCGGCTAAATCCTTGAGAGCCTCTTCTTTAAAAACAAGTCTTGGCTGATACGGATTCGGGATAATTTTATCTATATCTATTTCTTGAACTCTTGAACTATCGTGTTGAAACTCTTGTCTGTAAGCCTCTTCCACATCTTCAAAAATAGCGCCAAGTCCTCTTCCTAATGCCTGTTTTGCCATATTGTTCCTAACTTAAAATAGAGTGCGCAAGACCTTGGTATGCAATGGAACCCGGAGATTTGTCGTCATAAAGTATTATCGGTTTGCCAAAACTCGGGGCTTCGGCCAATTTTACATTTCTGGGAACTACCACAAGAGTTTTGCCGTCTCTATCCAAAAACAGTTTATTTTTAAAATGCTGCTGCAAATCCGCGACAACCTGACGCGAAAGGTTGTTTTGAGTGCTGAACATTGTCGGCAAAAAGCCTTTTATTTCAAGAGGCGGGTTGATAGTTTTTTTTATAAGTTTTATGGTATTTAGCAATTGCGCCAACCCTTCCAACGCGTAAAATTCGCACTGAATCGGGATAATCACTGAATCTGCCGCACTAAGCGCGTTAATGGTGATGCTTCCAAGAGCCGGAGGCGAGTCTATAATGATAAAATCATAATCATTTTTTATCTCGCTTACCGCGTTTTTGAGTATCAGTTCGCGTTCTTTTGTATTATTATCGTAAAATTCCCTGTCTATTCCCACAAGTCCTATATTTGACGGCGCCAAATAGAGATTTTCTATTTCTGTTTTTAATAATATTTGAGATAGTTTTTTGCGTCCTATGAGTACATGGTAGATGTTAAATTCGTAATTGTTGCGAAAACCAAGTCCTGTTGTAGCGTTTGACTGCGGGTCAATATCTATAAGCAACACTTTTTTGCCTGCGGCAGCGAGCGCGGCAGAGAGGTTGATAGCCGTAGTTGTCTTTCCAACTCCGCCTTTTTGATTGGCAATAGTGATAACTTCGCTCATCTTAAACTATACACCTTTTTATTATTTATCTCAATTGACCCGTCAAGGCACAGCTTTGCTTCTTTCAGTGGGAAATATTTACCCTCTATGTGAACGCCAAAATTTTGGCTGAATTGAAATTCTAACTTATATTTACTAAAAATATGCTTCCATGAAGGAAAAATTTTTATATACTCCATGAATCCTTCAGTTAATTCTTTTGGAGTGAGCGTTATATCAAGCGCTGCATACTCTTTTGAAGATGTGCGAAGATTTATTCCTACGGATATTATGAAATTTTCTTTTATTTTTGCCGTTATCATGCCGCCGATTTTTTTCTGCGCAATATAAAAATCGTTAGGCCATTTTAACCATGCATGCGAACCAAAATCTCTCAAAAATTCCAGCAAAAGCTGTGAAAAGTATATGGACATTGAGGCATGCGGCAAATCATCGGGAAGAGCTGATTTGGATAGCGCGAAACTTAAATAGAGATTTCCATCGCCGCCTTCCCATGCATTGCCGCGGCTTCCAACTCCTTGCGTCTGTTCGCCCGCATACAGCGCAAACGGAGGCGTTATAGCGCCATTTTTTACGGCTTCGCAGAGCCATTGATGCGTTGAGCCGATACTGTCAATAAAATATATCTCCAACCCCAATCCTTTTTCCATTTATATATGAAGCGGCGTCATTTTCCTGCTTTGAGGGAGACTGCACTCTTTGCAAGCAAACAAATCCGTCAAGACATGCCGCGACTACCGCATTATCTTTTATTTCAATGATTTCACCGCATGCGAAGTTGTGTTTTGTTTCAACGCATGCAAAGCTTTTTAGTTTTAGTCCGCTTTGCAAAAAGAGTCCCGGCCACGGCGTAAAAGCCAGCAATTTTTGCCGCAGTTTAGCGCATGTAAGGTGAAAATTTACCTCTCCAAGCTCCTTTGTGATTTTTGAAGTTTTTGAGCTAAGGGCGTCATTTTGTTTTACATACAGTATATTTTTATATGAGCGGATAACTTTCAGCGTCAAATCCGCCGCTTTTTTCGCGAGCAAATCAAAAAGCGCGTTTGAATTTAAATCTTTTATCAAGCAATAACTAAACCCCAGCATTTCGCCCGTATCAAGCCCTTCTGACATTTTCATGGCGGTAACTCCGCTGTATTTGTCGGCATTCAAGATAGCCTGCTGTATCGGACTTGCGCCTCTGTATTTTGGCAGCAGCGAAGCGTGAAGATTTATGCATGGAGCTATATCCAAAATATTGCGCGGAAGCATTTTGCCGTATGCCGCAACAATGATAAAATCAGGCTTTAATGAAGTGATTTGTTCGGCAATTTTTTTATCTTTTAAAGTTTCTGGCTGGAAAATTTCAATATCCAAACCGTTTTTTTGCACAAACTCTTTTATATGCGGCGCGCTTAAATTTTGTCCGCGCCCCGATTTTTTGTCAGGCTGCGTGAAAAGCGCACAAACTTCTATATCATGAGCATCAATCAAAGCTTTAAAGATAGCGGTCGCGTAAGAGGGCGTACCCATGAAAACGATGCGCTTCATGAGGCTACTCTTTTGCAGCAAACAGCGTTCCGCCGCTGTGTTTACCTTCCAAAATAAAATCTTTGGCGTCTTTCAGGTTAAACCCGCTTGCCAAAAACATAGACCGCCCGTTTTTCAGCAAAAAGTCAGCCGCTTTCAGTTTTGTTACGATGCCGCCTGTGCCAAATTCAGAGCCTGCATTGATATTGCCGCACAGCTTGTTTTTCTCTATGCTTTCTACATGTAAGATTAATTTCGCGTTTTTATTCTCTTTTGGGTCGGAGTCGTAATATCCGTCAATGTCGGAGAGTATTATCAGCAGCTCTGCGTCAAAAAAGTGCGTAACATGCGCGGATAACTGGTCATTATCGCCAAACACAAGCTCTTCGACCGATGTCGTATCGTTTTCATTTATTATGGGCAAAATGCCGTTTTTCAAAAGCGTATTGACGGCGTCTCTTGCCGCTTTTGTCCTCTTTCTTGAATCAAAATCATCCGAAACTAATAAAATCTGCGCCACGAATTTTCCATATTTTTGTAAAAATTCATTATAATATTGTATGAGATACGGTTGTCCGATAGCCGCTAAAGCCTGTTTGTTAGATAGCGCTTTTTTGTCAAGCTTTATCTTTGAAAATCCCGTAGCTACCGCGCCTGAACTGACCAAAATAACTTCATATTTTTCCATGACAAGCGATAAAAATTCTACAAGTTTTTCAAATCTTGAAATACATAGCTTCCCCTCTTCGTTTATGACATGCGTTCCTACTTTAACTACTATGCGTTTTTTCATTTTTTGCCTCTTTTAAAATATCGTTTAACGCGAAAATCAATGCTTTGATATTAAAATTTGTTGCCGAAGAGATGGGAAATACGAAAGGTATGGCATTTTTTTCGTCTTCATTTTGCAGATAATTTGGCAAATAGTCCGACAGAGCGTATTTTAAATTATCGGTTTTGCTTACATGCAAAAAATTAAAAAAAGCGGTGATTTTTTCTTCCGCCTCTTTTTGGCTCAGCGCGTCCGTTTTGGTGATTGCAACAGCGAATTTTTTCAGCGACATCTTTTTTGAAAATTTGTCAAGCTCAAATTTCAGCGTCTCAAACTGCTCGTCAAGAGTTCTTTTGTTTGTGATATCAAGCATAAAAAGTAAAAATTTTGTTCTTTCTATATGCTTTAAAAATTCCAATCCCAAGCCCTTGCCGCTGCTTGCTCCCTCTATAATTCCAGGAATATCCGCCATGACAAAAGAGTTAAAATCGTCCGCTTGCACAACGCCGAGTTTTGGAGTTAAGGTCGTAAATTCGTAATTTGCTATTTCGGGTCTCGCATTTGATACGACCGAAATAAGCGTGGATTTGCCGACATTTGGAAAGCCTACAAGTCCGATATCGGCGATAAGTTTAAGCTCAAGCCTTACAAGCGCGCTTTTTCCTTCAAGTCCTTTTTGCGCATAGCGCGGCTGCTGGTTGGTAGAACTTCTAAAATGCCAGTTTCCAAGCCCGCCAAGCCCGCCTTCCAAAAAAAGCGCCCTTTCGTTGTCGTCTATCAAATCAAATAAAACTCTTCCGCTTTGCGCGTCTATGATTTGCGTTCCCGGAGGCACAGCCACTTCCAAATCTTCGCCTTTTTTACCGTGTTTTTTACTGCCCGTTCCGTTTTCGCCGTTTTTGGCTTTCAATTGTTTTAATCCGCGAAAAGCAGACAGCGTGTGCGAATTTTTATCCATTTTGAAAAAAACATCGCCGCCCTTGCCGCCGTCTCCGCCGTCAGGTCCGCCATTGGTTACAAATTTTTCGCGCCTGAATGTAGCCGCGCCTGCGCCGCCTTTTCCTGAAATTAGAGTTAATTCTACGCTGTCTATAAACATGTGTTAAACTGCCTGTGCTGCGGCAAAAACGCCAAAAAGGATTGAAATAATGAGGGATTTTTCATGAGTTAAGCCTTGTAAAACCCTCTTTTAAATATAAAAGAGGGTTGGAAGGAAGCCTAAGCTGTCGGATAAACAGATACTTTTTTGCGCTTCATATCTTTTTGTTCAAATTTTACAAAACCGTCTATAAGCGCGTAAATCGTATGATCAACGCCTATGCCGACATTTTTGCCCGTGTGAACTTTCGTGCCGCGCTGACGAATGATGATATTGCCCGCTCTTACAAATTCGCCGCCGAATTTTTTTACGCCTAACCTGCGCCCTGCCGAGTCGCGGTTATTTTGGGTACTGCCTTGACCTTTTTTGTGAGCCATTACTTTCTCCTTAAGCGCTTATTTTTACTATTTTAACGCGGGTATATTGTCGTCTAAAACCTCTTTTAAGTTTTGAGTCTTTTCTTCTGCGTTTTTTATAAATAACAACTTTTTTCTCTTTGCCCGAATTTACTACCTCAAGCTCTACAGTTGCACCTTCAACATACGGAGTTCCGATTTTCAGCTCTTTGCCGCCAAGCGCTAAAACTTCCGTAACTTCAATCTTATCCTTCGGCTGAGCGTCAAGTTTGTCCACATTTAAGTAGTCGCCTTCTTGAACTTTATACTGCTTCCCGCCGTTTCTGATAATAGCGTACATAGCTATCCTTTACTGGGTGGATTTATACAAGGGCGGTATAATACCGAAAAATATATTAAGGGCAGTTTAATCTATTTTGCCGACAATACAATGTTTTTTTGTTTTATATATGGTTATATATCAGAAGCATCACCGCATGTGCATGTCGCCGTCCTTGCTGCCAAAAGGCGTCATGTACTTGCACTGCTCGCAAAACAGAAAATATGTTCCTTATCTCCAAACAAATACCTTTATTTTGTAAATTTGCCGCATGGAGAATGCTGACATTCCCGCGCAGGCAGGCTGGAATCTACATTAATCGTTTGATTTAGGGAATGATATAAAATATCCTCACATAAATTTGTCGTATGTGAGTGAAAATAATAATCGCTTTAAAACCGCTATCTTTTCAATCTCGCGTAACTTTCGCACCCTTTTTGCTCTTTCATGTCGCATGCTATGCCGTAATATTCAAGGGCTTTACTGAGGCTTTTTTTCACGCCGTTGCCAAATTCATAGCAAACCCCCAAATTGCCGCAGCCCAAAGCGTTTCCGCCGCCGCATGCCTTCTCATAAAGTTTCACGGCTTTGAAATAATCCTGTTTGACGCCTTGACCATCTGCGTACATTAGCCCCAAATTGCCGCAGTCTTTAATGCTTCCTCCATCGCATGCCTTCTCATAAAATTCCACCGCTTTGAAATAATCCTGCTTTACGACTACGCCTCTGCTATACATGTATCCCGCATTGCCGCAGCCAAAAGCGCTTCCTTCGTTACAGGCTCTCTCGTAAAATTCTACCGCTTTTTCGTAATCGCCTTTTTCGTAAGCCGTATAAGCTTCGCCAAAATCGTCAGCCAAAGCCAAATTGCCAAGCAACGCCACACCAATTAACCACCCGCTAACAGTCGCCATTCTATTTCCTTAAATATTTTTTTACCCCAAGCGTATATTTTAATCAATTCCAAAGCTAAAATCAAGAGTAAATAAAATATTTTTGCAATTTTTTTATTTTGCGTGGCGAGGCAAGCAGTTTTGTTGTTATGTCCGCATAAAGTTAAGCGTTACACGTGAATTATTTTGTTGCGGGCAGGTTCGGAGTATTTGCCAAATCTTCGCCGCATCCTAAAAACAGCGCGCCAAGAGTGAAAAAAACGAAAAGATGAAACAAACTCTGCAAGTAATTTATCTCGCTCATAATTCAATCCTTTTAAAATTTTACGGGATTGTATTACAAGAATATTGTAAATTTATAACATGGCGCAATTTTTTTATTTTACCGCGCAAAATAGTTTTCATTTGTAAGTATTGATATAGAAAATCGCGCTATAATCCGCATTTAAATTAGACGGCATGCAAGCTTTATCTATAAAGATGCCACAATTTTCTAACTTGCACAAAAATTTATTCTATTTTTTGCAGATATTTCATTTTCAGCGGCAGTTTTATCCATGAAAAAGCCGTTTTAAATTTTTAAAACTCTCTTTTTATCGTTTCTTTTTGTTTTTTTGTCAGAGAGTCAAAGACTATCTCATAAGATTCGCGAATCAATTGCTCTAAAAAATCCGCGCCTATTATCGTATGTTTATAGTAAAGCGTATTCCAATGTTTTTTATTCATGTGGTAAGCGGCGGTAATATCTTTATAATTTTCTCGTAAATGAATATTAATAAACGAGTCGTTTTTAAAGTTCATCATCGGCGTTTCATCATCATGCATGATAAGTAAAAACATTCTATTGCCTATCCAAAAAAGCGTAGAATCCCAGCTGGGCTTATACTCTTTTACCGCATTTGGCTGTTTCAGAGCTATTTTTTCTATCGTTTCAAAAGTCATCGCTTCTCTTTTAGATGAATATTTGCCATTTCGTCATCAAATGTTTTAAATTTTTAGTTTCCCCGTCAATTACAAATGTGCCGTTTCCATTTGCATGAAAGGTGCGTTTTTCAGGTCTGTTTTTATCAAGCCAAGCCTTTACTCCTTCCATGACGAAAAGCCCGTATTTGTCCGCAAGAGATATATCCGTAATTTTGCATTCTACATTAAACAAACACTCTTTAATCAGCGGCGCTTTTACCATTTTGGCATCTAATGGCGTCAAATTGAATGTTTTGAATTTATCCATATTTTCACCCGAACAGTTGCCGATTTGCACAACTTTTTCCATAATATCTACCGTTGGCACGCCTAAAACGCACTCTTTTGAAGCTTTAAGTATCTCAAATGTGTAATCCCCCGGACTCAAAACGCAGCCGATTTGCGGGTCAAAATCAAAAAGCGTACTCCAGCTGAGAGTCATGACATTTATTTTATGTTTATATTGCGTTGTAAGCAGTAAAACGGGTCCGGGTTCTATAAACTCAAACGCTTTATTTAGCGCAAATTCCGTAAAATTGTGATAACGCATAAATCTCTCCCTCCATGCGCCAAAAAAGAGACGATTATTGCAATAAAAGGCTCTCTATGTCGTTTACTATCATATTTGCGAATGCGTCCACGAACTCTTTTTCGTACCCTTTATCCGTAAGCTGCGCGGATATGAGTTTCATATTCATAGACATGGTTCCCTTAAACGGAACATTTCTTTTTTCTATGGTTTTCATTTTAAGATTAGCGTCAACAATTTTGATTGTATATGAGAAAAACGGATATGAAAGCGACGACTTTTTTTCTGCGGAAGTATCGCCTGCATATCGTCTTGTATATTTGGCGTCTATCCCTATGGCGTCGTCTTTTTTATTGGCGGATAGAAGCCCTTTTTTACTTAAAAGTTCGATTATTTTTGTATTGAGCATATCTTTGACTTGAGAAGGCGTATGGTATTTGTTTACTGTATAAAATTCAGAAAATTCAAAGTTATTTAAGCCGTAATACCTGAATTGCTTCGCCGCTTGAACATTTGCCGCGCTTTTATCGGCGCATCCCGCAAAGAGTAATAAAGCCGCCAAAATATAGAAAACATATAACAATCTTTTCATTTTTTTATCCTTTTCCTGAAAATATTTTTGTATTTTATCATAACTTTGGCGTAAAAATTAATTTTTATGAATAAAAACCGCGGGGCTGCATTTCAAGCTTCCAAAGATGCCAAATAATTTATCTCATTTTTCTTTACAATTCTGATAAAGTTCGTGCTTCCCTCAACTCCCGCGGGATAGCCCGCTGTCAATATATAAGTATGTTCTCTGTCTATCCAGCCCGATTTTAAGGCGTTTGTGAAAATGGCGCCGAGCATTCCGTTCAGGGTTGATTTTTCTATAACAAGTATCGGTTCAATGCCCCAAGCGATTGTAAGCGAGCGCGCTACTCTTTCGTCATGGCATACGGCGTAAATATTGTTTTTTATTCTGTACCGCGCCATTTTTTTGGCTGATTTGCCTGAACCTGTGATGGATATGATAGCCTTGACATCAAGTCTTTGGGCCAACATGCCTGTTGATGAGGCTATCACGTCAGTTTCATCAAAAAATGCGACATTTGAAAATTTATTGTAATTATAAATCTTTTCGGTCTCTTTGATAGTGTTTGACATCGTTTCAACGACATTGATAGGATTTTTGCCTATCGCGCTCTCTTCGGAAAGCATCACGGCGTCCGTCCCGTCAAGCACGGCATTTGCCACATCGCTTATCTCCGCGCGCGTTGCGGTCTCTTTTTCGGTCATGGAGAGAAGCATTTGCGTTGCGGTTATTATCGGTTTTGAAGCGGCATTGGCTTTTTTGATGATGCTTTTTTGAATACTCGGCACTTTATAATACGGCACTTCTATGCCCAAATCCCCACGCGCTACCATCAAACCGTCGCTCGCTTCCAATATATCGTCTATATTTTCAACTGCGTCAAATTTCTCTATCTTTGCGAAAACATGCGCGTTGCCGCCGTTAAGTTTCAGCAACTCTTTGGCGTATAAAATATCCTCTTTTCTCTGTACGAAAGATATGGCTATAAAATCCACCTGATGCGCTACGCCCCAAGCCAAATCTTTTTTATCTTTTTCGGTAATGACGCCTATATTTATTTTGGTATTCGGAAAATTTACGCCCTTATTTGAGGAGAGCCTGCCGAAATTATGCGCCTGCGCAGTGATAAAATCGTCATTTACCTCCACTACTTTTGTTTGGATGTTGCCGTCATGCAGATAGATGAGTTCGCCGACTTTCAAAAGACTTAAAATTTGAGGCTGGTTAATGCTTAGTTTGTAGCGTCCTTCGGCGGTTTTTTCGCCCTCTATCGGATTGGTGTGAAACTCTATCAAATCGTCTTGGCGCAATTCAAAATCATATTTAAGTTTTCCGACTCTTATCTTTGGTCCGCACAAATCCTGCAAAACCCCGACCCTTTTGCCGACTTTTTTTTCAGCTTCTTTTATATTGTTAAAAGTCTGCGAATGGTACTCATGAGAGCCGTGGCTGAAATTCAGGCGGAAAACATTGACTCCCGCCCTTATCATTCCCTCCAAAATATCAACAGAATCGCTTGATGGTCCCACCGTAGCTAAAATTTTCGTCTTTTTTTCCATAATCGTCCTTTAAGATATAATAATCTTTTTTGATTGCGTAATTATTTCCAATAAAAGTAAAAATAGCAATAAAAGATTGCTTAAAATTGCTACTTGCATGTAAAGTTGCTTCGGAAAATTTGAAAATACCGCATTTGGCAAAATTACTCAAATTCTCTCCGTCATTCCCGCGTCCATTATGTCATTCCATCGTCACTTTTCGTCATTCCCTCTTTCCTTCCGTCATTCCCGCGTAGGCGGGAATCCAAAAAGAATATTCACAAACAAACAAAGATTACGAAAAAAATTGACATTTTATAACTCTCTTTTATTTTCTTTCATACTTTCATATTTTAAAGTTATTAGTTTGGATTCCAGCCTGCGCGGGAATGACGGAAGGGGCGGATTCCCGCCTTCCCTCACGATATGCGTTTTCTGCGAAAACTTATCGTTCGGTAGCGGGAATGACATAGTTGGTCGCGGGAATTACCTCTCATACGCCATTTCTACGACTTCTTCCGTCATTTCCGCGTAGGCGGGAATCCATTCCTTTTGCTTCAACATTTTAAAATCCAAAAAATGAAATGTTTTAATTTTTTTGCCATTTTTTGTTTTTCTTTTGGATACCCGCTTTCGCGGGTATGACATAAATA
>JAITAB010000040.1 GCA_031284315.1 Campylobacteraceae bacterium | reverse complement strand
TCAAAGTCTATCGGGTCTTTGGTCGTCCATCTGCCTGTATTGCTGTCATATTCTCTATATCCGAATTTAGTTAGTTTTGTGTCTTTATCGTATAATCCTCCTGCAAAGCCTATTGGTATATTTAAGTTAGGATTTGTATCATTGAGGATAGTTCCGTAAGCTGAATATATTATTGATTTGAGCGTTTGTCCGTTTGTATCCGTTACTTGTTTTAAACTTCCTTGGTGGTTGTAGCTAAGATAGTATATTTGATTAAGATGTTTTACCTTGTAAGGAACTCTATCGTTTGAATAGTAAAATCTCATTATTAGATTGTCATATTTATCATAAACAGCTAAAAGAGTTGTTTGGTTAAGCCAAAGATACTTTTCTGCTACTATGCCGTTTATGAGTTTTGCGCTTCTTTGGTTGTTTACATTGTAGAGGTAAGTTATCCTTGTATTATTCGGAAGGATTACCTCTTTTAAGTCTCCGAATGTTGTATAAGAGTATGAAGTTGTTCCTTCATGGTTTATCTTTGATATTAACTCTCCGTCCATGTCATATACATAGTTTGTATTGTCAAAGAGTTCCGTTCTGTCGTCTATGTCGTAAATACCATGTTTTACGCTCTTTTGGTTTTTATCGGTTATCGTCTGTTTTAGTATATTGCCTTGATTGTCGTAAGAGAACTCTTCTATATGATAATATGACGAAGGTATTTCGTTTTTGATGCCTGTGTGAAGCGTTGATGCTCTTGTCAATCTCCCCTCTTTGTCATAAGTATAAGTGTGATGAAGAGTTCTGTCATGCAGATACTCTGTCTGCGTCAATATCTTTCCAGCAGAGTTTTTTATATTATTGACATATCCGTAAGTTCTTCTGCCCTCTATCTTGTCTCTTAGTTCATGGGGGTCATATAAGGAGAGGTATGATAACTCTCTCTCGTAACCGCTCTCTTTTTGTTTTAATATATCGCCGCTATATCTGTCTCTTGTTATAAGCAAATCATTAGACTTTATCAAAAGATCGTCTTTGTCGTAAGTAAACTCCTCTTTTTCATTGGCGTATGTTATGGAGGAGGGGAGAAAGTCGGAATTGTAGGTAAAGCTTATGTCTTGATTTAGAGTGCCTTCATGTCTTATATTTGTCAAAAGGTAGCCGTCGTACAAATACCTTATCGTGGTATTTTTGACAATTGCGGCTCCGGGAATGGAAATCTTATTGGGTTTTATTCCGGTACCGCCGCTGAAATCCGGGCAGAGATTTACACCTGAGTAGAGACCGGCTTGGTATTCTACATAAATTCCGAAGCCGCCGGAACCAGAACAAGCGTCATCGCCTCCATCGTTACCGCCGCCGCCCCTGTCATCGTTGCCGCCGTCATTATTTGTATTATCGTCTTCGGAATATATAAAGCTTACCTGTCCTAAGCAGTCATACTTATAGTTATATCTCTTTTCGGGAGTTATAACGCTTTTTAGAGTGGAATTTTCATATTCGTACGATATGCTTTTGCCTGAAGCTTTTGTTATTTTTGATATTTTATTATCGCCGTTATATTCGTAATAAGTCTTATATCCCAAAGGAGTATCCCATTGAATTCGTTGGTTTAAAGCGTCATAATCAAAGCTGTTATCATGAGAGTTTGGATTTTTGAATCTTATCATATTGCCGTTCGGGTCGTATAAAAAGTAAATGATGCTGCTGGGGGTTTTCAGCGATATTATCCTGTCCTTGTTGTCATAAGAGTAATAATACCTGTTTAAAAGCGCGTCTGTTACGGAAGAGATCCTGCCTTTGGCGTCATAAGAGTACATGTATGACTCTGCTTCGTTCATGTATCTGGTAAGCTGTTTTTTGGAGTTGTAAGTTAAATCGACAGATGGCTTGCCCGTTTGAGTTATAGAGAGAGGGAGATTTGTGGAGGGTTCAAATCTAATCGTCTTTTTTCTGTTTTCGGGCGAAGTTATCGTTTGAACGCCTGAAAGATAATTTGTAACGACAGTTGTCGTTTTGCCGTTTGAAGTAAGCTCCGTTTTCTCTTCATATACTCCTCTTGAGGACAGTTGTTTGTAGTTTGTATATATATTTGCCTCGTTTGTAAGACCGCTTGGAGTTGTGAGCGAAGTATAAGCGGCTCTTTTTTGCATGGATAGAGCGTCTATATCGTAACTTATTTTTTCCTTAATGCCGCAATAAGTTTTTTCTATATCTTTTTTATCGTTAAATGTATTTACGGTTCTATCTGAAACAAAAGGAGTTCTGGACGCGGAGTATTGGACGCCCTCAGAGTTAGTCTTGGCATTGGAATAGCTGTAAAAGCTTCCCGAAGGAGTCGTAAATGACGCAAAAGAGGTATCGCTTTGCATGTATGAGTCAAATATATATTCTTGATTGAGCGGGTTTGATGTTTTTGATATTCTGCCGATATTATTGTAAGAGTAGCGATATACATATCCTTTTGGGTCTGTTTTGGAAGTCAAAAGATGTTTATTGTCGTATGTAAAGGAGTACATGGAGTTGTCCCCATAATATACGGATATGAGGTCGCCGTTGTTTATGTTAAGATATGTTACTTGACCAAACGGAGCCGTTACGGACAATACTTTCCCGCTGTTATCGCGGTTTAGTTTCGTAATGCCGCGGAACATATCGGTCATGGAAACAAGCAGGTTTGTTTTTTTGTCGTAAGAATATGTATAGATATTTGCGGCTGATTTCGGATTGAAAGAGCGCAAAATTTTCCCGTCTTTGTCAAATTCATGCCCGATGTGAGATTTGTCATAAACTATGATATTTTTCGTTTTGGCGTCTATGGTTATCTCATAATCTTTATACTCTATAACTTCTCCGTTTCCAAGATAAAGAGTATTGTTGCCGTAATGGTGGAGATTGGAAAGCGTCCAGCCGTTGGCTATATCCGAGACGATATACGGATGCAAAGAGTTTTTATATCCGTCCGTTCTCTGGCTTGAATAGCGCAAAGATATATCTGAACCTTGAATAGCTATATCCTCATGAAACGAGCGGTATTTTGGTATGACAAAAGAGCCTGTTTTTACTTTGCACTCTCCTTCTTCGCCGTCTTTTGGTTCTGGTTCTTCCGTGCAATTATTGTCAGGAAATAAGTTGTCAATTAAATTAAATAAATATTGATTTGCCGAGATAACAATCCAATAGTTATTTTTTCCGCCCTCATATGTCAAATCCCCATAATAATCATTTGCAGGATACCGATATTGACCGCCGCTTTGTATTCTTGTCATAGTTTTTTCTTTTAGCTCGCAAGTAGTTAATGATGCGTCAAATTCTCTCTCTTGCAATCCTTCATATACTGTTCCTCTATAAAACCTATACAAATCATAGTTATTTGATGGAGGATTTGAACGAGCTGCGCTTACGCCTATTTTGGAAAGCGTGCCTAAAACATATTTATTTATCATTCGTTTTGTGTTGATGTCGTAAACGCCTATCCATATTTCATTATAACTACTATCTAATTGGCTTACAGGAATATAGGGGTGTATGGTATAAAACATACTTGAATTGGGAGTGTCAGATGCCGATAATATGGGTAAAAGCTGATTGGCAAACTTGTCCTGCTTAGTTAATGCTCTTGAAATATTATCCTGATATGTTGAATTTCCAAAAAGAATGGATACAAAAAATACAAAAAGCAACACTATCTTTTTCATGAACAACCCCTCATAAATAAATTCAAAAGATACTACCCAAATTACTATTAAAAATATATAAATAAAAATAAGCTCAAAACAGCGCTGTTTTTTTTGGCTATAATTCGTTTTTATTTTACAAAAAAGGCGTGTGATGAATGAAGAACTTTTGCATATAAAAAAACTTCTTGACATTGAAGTAGAGCGGAAAAATCACAACATGGGGCTTATGGAAGCGGCTGACCCTTTGAGGGTCGCAAAGCCTTATAAAGACGACATTATCGCGCTTATTTGCGCAATGTTTGCTTACGGCAATGCCAAGCTTATTGAGAAATTTTTGCTCTCGCTTGACTTTTCGGCTTTGAACGATGGCGAAGCGGTTATCAAAGAAAAAATGAAAGGAAAATATTACCGTTTTCAGACAAGCGAAGATGTGGCGGAGATATTTAAAACTTTTGCAATATTTAAGAAAAAATACAGCTTAGAAGAGGTTTTTTTGCAAGGTTACAGGGCGCATGAGAGCATTTTGGACGGACTTAGAGAATTAATAAGCGCGCTTTATGATATAAATCCTTACAGAAGCGGCGGTTATGAGTTTTTGCTTGGCAAACTCCCGCCGCAAAATCCCTCTTCGCCGTACAAAAGGTGGAATATGTTCCTGCGATGGATGGTAAGAGACGACGAGCTTGACATGGGACTTTGGAAGAGTGTGAAAAAGTCCTCTTTGTTGATGCCGCTTGATGTGCATACATTTAGCGTTTCAAAAAAACTTGCCCTTTTAAGCCGCAAAAGTTATGATTTTAAGGCTGTTTTGGAATTGACGCAAACGCTTCGCGAATTTGACCCGAACGACCCTGTCAAATACGATTTTGCGATATACCGACTTGGGCAGTCAAAAGAGATAGAGAATATAAACGGACATTAATCGCCGCAGAATATTTCAAGCCAAAAAAGTACCGTTGCATCGGAATATAAGCAGTTTGCAATGATGAAAAATTTGGATTTCCGCTTCTTCTCACGATATGCGTTTCCTTGCGAAAATTTGCCGTTCGGTCGCGGGAATGACGGAGGATTGTTACTTTAAGAATGCTTCTAATGACAATTTTTGTTCGTTATTTCTGTGCTTCCTTCCGCCTTTTCTGCACAACAAGCTAATACATGTACCACCTCTCAGTCATTCCATCTACCGAACGATAAACAAAGCGTAACATGCGCTCCTTTGTCATTCCCGCGCATTCTTTCGTCATTCCCTGCCCCCATTATGCCATTCCCGTGATACATGCAAAGCATAATCCATCTTTTCCGTCATTCCCGCGCTTCATGGAAAGCATGAAAATCCGTCCTTTTGTCATTCTCCGCCCCCATTATGTCATTCCCGCGAAGGCGGGAATCCAAATGATATTTTTCCCATTATTAAAACATTATGGCAGTAATCCATATTATTCCTCTCCTCTTTGTCATTGCGAGCCGCTTTAACAGTGCGGCAATCTAGAAAAATTAAAAACAATGAAATAACTCAAAAAGCATAAGTTGTTTAATATTCATAACGCTTCGCGTATTTGGATTCCCGCCTGCGCGGGAATGACGGAAAATATAAAAAACTCAGGCTGCTTATCTTTGCCCATGTTAAAATAAATTACTTCGCTTTTTATTCTCGCAATAATGGTGTTTTTACATTTTTTGGATTCCCGTCTGCGCGAGAATTGCGAAGGGGGACGGATTTTCATGTTTTACATGTATCGCGGGAATGATAAAGGGACGCATGTACGCTTTGTTTATTATATTGGAATGATGAAATGGGTATGCGGACTTTTTGTTATTTGCTTGCGGGAATGATAATAAAGATTGCGTGACAAATAAAATACATGTGTTTATTACAACCTTTAGCATAACCCATAGAAGTGCGTAATTTATCCCCTTTCGTTATTCCCGCAATACATGTAAAGCGTGAAAACCCGTCCTTTTCATTCCCTCAGCCGAACGATAAACAAAGCGTAACATGCGCTCCTTTGTCATTCCCGCGCTTTATGCAAAACACAATCTATCTTCTCCGTCATTCTCCCAACCGAACGATAAACAAAGCGTAACATGCGCTCCTTTGTCATTCCCGTGCATTCTTCCGTCATTCCCTGCCCCCATTATGCCATTCCCGTGATACATGTAAAGCGTGAAAATCCGTCCCCCTTCGTCATTCCTGCCCCCATTATGTCATTCCCGCGAAGGCGGGAATCCAAATGATATTTTTCCCGCTTCTTCTCACGATATGCGTTTCCTTGCGAAAATTTGCCGCTGAGGGAATGGCAAAAATGATTGTCTATTACAATACGGAACTTATAATAATTCAAAAACACGGCGAAAGCCAAGCAAAACAGCATAAAATATTCACTAAAGATATATTTTGATATGATTGCCAAATTTCAATTTACAGGTGCGCTTTTGACTTTTTTGAAAATCTTTCGCTTGAGTGTTCCCGTATTTATGGGTTATATTCCTTTGGGCATTGCTTTTGGGCTTTTGGCTTTGCATTCAGGCATCGCATGGCAATACGCCTTTCTCATGAGCGTTTTTATCTATGCAGGCTCGGCGCAGTTTTTGTGCGCTTTGCTTTTTAGCGAAATAGCCTCTTTGGTTGAGATATTTATAGCCGTATTTTTACTGAATCTGCGCCACTTTTTTTATGGACTTTCGATGATAAACGAATTCAAGTTGTTAAGCGGATTTGCGAAAAAATATGCAATTTTTGGGCTTACCGATGAAACTTTTGCGCTTTTAAAAAATCTTGATTTAACTCAAAGCGAAAAAGAGAAAGCGTTTGTAATGATAACGGCTTTAAACCAAACATATTGGGTCTCGGGGACGCTTATAGGCGTTTTTGGCGGCAATGTTTTGCCGTTTGACTTGAAAGGCATAGAGTTTGCACTGGTTGCCCTTTTCGTAGTTTTGAGTATAGAACTTTACAAAAAAAGCAGAGCCAAAAACGCGCTCTTTTTATCTGCGGCGGTTGGAATTTTCGGGATTTTTGCCCTGCCTGCTTCTCACATGTTAATCATATCGCTGTTGATATGTTCTTTTTTTCTAATAGCTTTTAAAGGACGCATATAATGGATGTGAGTTATATATTATTGGCGATTTTGGCGGCTTCATGCGCAACATTTGCCACGAGGGTTTTGCCGTTTTTGATATTTGACAAAAAGCAAAACTTAAGCAAAATGCTTGAACTTTTTGAGAAAAATATGCCTTTGATGATAATGGTTGTTTTGGTTTTTTACGCGCTCAAAGATACGGTTTTTAGAGAATACCCTTACGGAATGAGTGAAATTGCGGGCATTTTGAGCGCATTTATTTTGCATGTAAGTTTTAAAAATGTGCTTTTGAGCATTATGGGCGCTACTGCTGTATATATGTTGTTTGTGCAGATGGTTTTTGCATGATAACAGCCTCAACAGAGTATGAAAAAATCGTTCGGATTTGGGAGCTAAGCGTCAGAGCCACACATGATTTTTTAAGCGAAAACGATATTTTGGAAATTAAATCCGATGTGATAAAGTATCTGCCTGCCGTGAAAATTTACGCATATAAAGCAAATGGCGAAACAGCCGCTTTCATGGGCATTTTTGAAAACAAAATAGAGATGCTGTTCGTATCTCCCGAATATTTTGGCAAAGGCATCGGAAAAGCTTTGGTAAATTTTGCGTTTAATATGGGAGCAGACGAAGTTGAGGTAAACGAACAAAACGAAAAAGCAAAAGAGTTTTACGAACACATGGGTTTTGAAGTCGTGGAACGCATGGATAAAGACGCGCAGGGCAGGGCATTTGCGATACTTCGCATGAAATTCAAAAGCGCGTAGAAGTTTTTTACGCAAAATAAAAATTTGGCGATAAAATACCTGCTCTAAAATGACAAGGCGCGCTTTTTGTGAGGAGAAGCGCGCAAATTCGCATGCGCGCAAAGCTATTTTAGTAAAGTTTAGCGCATGTAAAAGGCTGTAAAATGGGAATGGAGTTTGAAATTTGGATTGTAATTATTTTGTGTTTGACATTTTTTGTGTCTGGATTTGTGGATAGCGCGGCGGGCAGAGGCGGACATAAATATCCCGATATTTTTGCTTGTCGGCGCGCCGCCTGAATTTGCTTTGGGAACCACTAAAATGTCGGCGACCATAGGTAAAATAGCGGCTTTGATAAATTATGCAAAAGGCGGTTTTATAAACTGTCATTTGGCATTTGTCGGACTGCCTGCGGCGATAGTCGGCGGAGTTTTGGGTACGAAGGCGATATTGTATTTTGACAGCGCCAATATCGGTAAAATCATACTTTTTTTGCTTCCCGTCGGCATTGCGGCGGTGATTTTGCCAAGAAAAAATTTAAATACTTCAAAAGAAATTTCAAAGATAAAATTTTATCTAATCGTGCCGATGATTTGCCTTGTTTTGGGATTTTACGATGGATTTTTCGGTCCGGGAGTAGGGAGTTTTTTCATCATAGCTTTGAATTTTTTTGTAGGACTTACGCTTGTTCAGGCTGCCGCGATGACAAAAGTATTTAATCTCGCGACCGCTTTTAGCAGTTTCGCGGTATTTGCCATAGAGGGAAAAGTCTTTTTTGTAGTGGGAATTTTGCTTATATTTTTCAGCATCATGGGCAACATAACAGGAAGTTCATTAGCCATAAAAATAGGCTCAAAATTTATAAAAGCCGTATTAATATTTTCGCTTAGTTTGCTGTTTGTATCGCTTACATGGAAGCTGTTTGCGGAGTGAATTTATTTTCCCGCGCATATCGTGAGAGCAGAGGAATTTAAAAGTATAATAAAAAGAGTTTTTAATCTCTTTCATAAATAGATTTTGCTAAAATGACGATTTCAATTTGTATCTTTATTAAGGATATCTATGAGTAAGATAAAAGCGAAAGTATGGCGTTTTGGCGACAATATAGACACGGATTTGATTATCGCGGCGCGTTATTTAAACACATCTGAGCCAAAAGAGTTGGCAAAGCATGTCATGGAAGACGCGGATCCTGATTTTGTCAAAAAGTTAAGTATCGGCGATGTGATAGTGGCGGGCGAAAATTTTGGATGCGGAAGCAGCCGCGAACATGCTCCCATTGCCCTTAAAGCCGCAGGAGTAAGCGCCGTTGTAGCTAAGAGTTTTGCCAGAATTTTTTATAGAAACTCTTTCAACATGGGGCTTCCCATTTTTGAGCTTGCAGATACGGACGAGATAAAAGAGGGCTCTCATATAGAGATAGATTTGGACGGCGGGACTATAAAAGATTTGAGCGCTCAAAAAAGTTACAAATTTATATCCATTCCACCGTTCATGCAGGAGCTTATAAATGCGGGCGGACTTATAAAATATGCGCAAAAAAAGATGAAGGTAAGATAATGAAACACTATAAAATAGCTTTGATAAAAGGAGACGGCATCGGTCCTGAGATAATAGACGAAGCCGTTAAAGTATTGGACGCGGCAAGTTCAAAAGAGGACTTTGAGATAGCTTACAATGATTTTCTTATGGGCGGCATAGCCATAGATGTCAAAGGCGAACCGTTGCCGCAGCAGACGATTGACGGGTGTTTAAACTCAGACGCTGTGCTTTTCGGCGCGATAGGCGGCGAAAAATGGGACAAACTGCCGCGCGAAAAAAGACCTGAAAGCGGGCTTTTGAAACTTCGAAAAAGTCTCGGAGTATTTGCAAATCTCCGCCCGACTACGGTTTTTGACGAATTGATAAACGCCAGCACGCTAAAACATGAAGTCGTCAAAGGCGTGGATTTGCTTGTAGTAAGAGAGCTTATCGGCGGCATATACTTCGGACAGCCAAGAGCAAATGACGGAAACAGGGCGTATAATACTATGGTTTACGAAAAAGAGGAGATAGCAAGGATAGCGCGCGCAGCGTTTGAAGCGGCGCAGAAAAGATATAAAAAAGTCTGCTCCGTTGATAAGTCCAATGTTTTGGAAGTAAGCCAATTGTGGCGCGATACTGTGGAAGAAACGGCGAAAGATTATAAAGATATTTCATTGTCTCACATGTATATAGATAACGCCGCCATGCAGCTTATAAGAAATCCGAAACAATTTGACGTTATATTGACGAGCAATCTCTTTGGCGATATATTGAGCGATGAAGCAAGCATGATAAGCGGCTCCATAGGGCTTTTGCCTTCTGCTTCAATAGGCGGCAAAGTGGGGCTTTTTGAGCCTATTCACGGCTCTGCTCCCGATATAGCAAAGCAGGGTATTGCAAATCCGATAGCGACTATTTTAAGCGCGGCGATGATGCTTAGATATTCGCTAAACGAGATAAACGCCGCCAACAGGATAGAGTTAGCCGTGAAAGATGTTTTAAAAGACGGTTACAGGACGAAAGATATTGCGCAGTTTGACGCAAAAGAGATTTGCACTACAAGCGAGATAGGCTCTATAATTGCCGATAGAGTTTCAAAACTGTAATGGCTGGATTGTTCTTTTTAAAGGGAGACGCGGTAAATCCTTTGGTAAAAGGACATAAAATAATAGCCCATATTTGCAACGATATCGGCGGCTGGGGAAAAGGCTTCGTGCTTTGTCTGTCCAAAAAATGGATAAAGCCGCAGGAGGCTTATCGGGAATGGTTTAATTCAAAGCAGGATTTTGCTTTGGGCGAAGTCCAATTTGTAAGCGTAAGCGAGGATATAACCATTGCAAATATGATAGCGCAAAGAGACATAAAGAGTGTGGGCGGAACGCCTCCGATACGATATAGAGCGCTTAAAAAATGCCTCATGAAAACAATTGATTTTGCGCTTGAAAACAGTGCAAGCGTCCATATGCCGCGCATTGGCTGCGGTTTAGCAGGCGGAGAGTGGGGAAAAGTGGAAAGCCTTATCAAGCAGACGCTTCTGAAAGCCAATATAAATGTTTTTGTTTATGATTTGGAGCAGCCGAGACTTAAAAGGAGTTTTAGTGAGTAAGAAATCTTTAAAATCCCGCATGGTGGATTATATTTTTACCGTTTCAAAGCAGCCGGTGCGTTACAAGGATTTGCTTGCCGCAAACGCGCTTTACAATGAGGGAATGCATGTTGATCCTGCGAAGCTTAATTTTAGAATGAGTATCATGAAGGCGTATTTTGTTTATGCTCTGATATGCGCATGCATTTTGGCGCCGTTTATCGCGCTCATGCATATTTTTATGCCCAAAGTCAATAATCATATATCCATAATCGGCGTTATATTTGCCACGTCATGCGTATTTATCAGCTTTAACTATTTCACGGCATGGCTAAGAGACAGCATAACCTTAAAGCTCATAAAAGAGGCTTGGCTCGTGCATTTCCCCTATTTTCAATATGATAAATATAACAAAAAAGTAGAAGAACTTTATCATGAGATTAGAAAAAAAGAGCTTCCGCGAAAAGATTGGGAGCAGTATGTGCTAAATGGACTTTTGAATTAAATAATATAAAATCTATCAACTTACTTGACAATTAAAGAAATTTAAGTTACAATTGCCGAAATTTTTACATGAGGCAATTTATGTCGTTACGGGAAAGATTGGATAAATTTCAAAAAATCGCTCTTTTAAGCTATAAAACGCCAATAGAAAAATTGGACGGAGTGTCAAAATATCTGGGCAGAGAGGTTTATATCAAGCGGGATGATTTGACGCCCGTAGCTTTTGGCGGAAATAAATTAAGAAAACTTGAATTTTTAGCCGCAGATGCTTTGAGGCAGGGAGCCGATTCTCTTGTAACGCTTGGAGCTATTCAATCAAACCATGTACGCCAAAGTGCGGCTGTAGCGGCAAAGCTATCTTTGGATTTTTACGCTCTTTTGGAAAATCCCATAAATACAAAAAACAAAAATTATCTCACTAACGGCAACCGTCTTTTGTTAAATCTTTTTAACGCGCATGTAGAAGAAACTGCGCAGATAACCGACCCGCAGGCTCAGGCGCAAGAGTTTGCGGATAGGTTGATAAAAAAGGGTAAAAAGCCCTATATCATACCAATCGGCGGTTCTAACGCTTTGGGCGCGTTGGGTTATGTGCAGGCTTTGCTGGAGATTGCAGAGCAGATAAAAAATGCGAACTTGAATTTTGCATATATTCTTACGGCTTCGGGCAGCGGAGGCACTCATGCAGGACTTGCCGCAGGAGCGGCTCATGTTTTGAAAAATATCGAACTTATAGGCATTAGCGTATCAAGAAAAGCCGCCGAACAGCGTGCCAAAGTCGCGTTATTGCTCAAAGAGATAGATAATCTGCTTGGTATAAAAACCAATGTTGATATAAATGTATGGGACGAGTATTTTTTGCCGCGATACGGCGAGCCGAATAAAAAATGTTTGGAAGCCGTGAAGCTTTTTGCCGAACTTGACGGAGTTTTATTAGACCCTGTTTATACGGGAAAGGCGGCGGCGGGCTTGATAGATGGAGTTAAAATCGGTCGTTTTGAAAAAAAAGGAGCGATTTTGTTTGTTCATACGGGCGGCGCGCCCGCTTTGTTTGCGTATCATAAACTTTAAAAGGAGGCTTTTATGAGAAAAATTATTTTAAAAGGTGCGGTTTTTGCTATTTTGACCGCTGTTTTGAGTTTAAATGCCAACGCTGCGGATAACTCTTTAAAAAATATCCGAAAAACGGGGCAAATAACGATAGGGCTTGAAGGCACTTATCCGCCGTTTAGTTTTCAAAACGATAAAGGAGAACTTAGCGGATTTGAAGTTGAATTTTCTCAGGCTTTGGCAAAAGAGCTTGGCGTTAAGGCAAATATCATTCCGGGCAAATGGGACGGACTGCTCGCATCTTTGGAGTCAAAAAGAGTTGATGCAGTCATCAATCAAGTAACCATTACGGAAGAGAGAAAGAAAAAGTACAATTTTTCCGCGCCTTATACATACTCCGGCATTCAGATTTTGACAAAAAAAGAGAATGCAGACAAATATAAAAACGCGGCTGATTTGAGCGGTAAAAAGGTAGGAGTAGGGCTTGGTTCAAACTATGAGCAGTATTTAAGAGAAAATGTCAAAGGCGTAGATATACGAACTTACGATGACGACCCTACAAAATATCAGGATTTAAATATCGGCAGAACGGACGCTATATTGATAGACCGCATTGCGGCTCTTGATTTGATAAGTAAAACGGGCGGCGTTTTGGCTCTTGGAGGCGAGCCGCTGTCCAAACAGGAAGCCGGCGTAGCCCTTAGAAAAAGCGATGAAGAGCTTTTGAAGGCTATAAATGCGGCTATTGACACTCTGAGAAAAAACGGAACGCTTTCCGCATTGTCTATCAAATGGCTTGGCGCCGATATAACAAAATAGCGTGGAGAGCATTCGGCTTATAGCGGACTCTCTGCCGTTCTTGTGCAGAGGCGCCGTACTTACTATAGAGCTTAGTCTGGGCGGAATGTTTTTCGGGCTGATACTTGGCTTTTTACTTGCGCTCATGCGTTTATCCAATGCATGGGCGCTGAAATATTTGGCAAGAGCTTATGTGTCGCTTTTTCGCGGCACTCCTCTTTTGGTTCAACTGTTCATGATATATTACGGTTTGCCGCAGTTTGGCATTAGATTAGACCCGATGCCGGCGGCGCTCATAGGTTTGTCTTTAAATGTCGCCGCCTATACTTCGGAAACTTTACGCGCGGCTATCTCTTCCATAGACAAAGACCAGAAAGAGGCTGCCGCGAGTCTTGGAGCTACAAAATTTCAAACAATGTTTTTGATAACCATACCGCTTGCGGCGAGAATGGCTCTCCCTCCTCTTGGCAACAGCTTTTTGTCGCTGGTAAAGGACACTTCTCTTGCCGCTACGATACAGGTACCCGAACTTTTCAGACAGGCTCAACTTATAACTTCGCGGACATTTGAAGTTTTTACGATGTATCTCGCCGCTTCCATAATATATTGGCTCATGGCTGCGGTTTTGTCTTATGTTCAAAACTATCTGGAAAAAAAGGTCGCCGAAAAAGAGTCCGCTCAATAAATTGTGATATAATTTCAGCTTTAAACAAAATATCCAAATAAGGCGTACATGAGCAATACCCTTTCCATATACATCGGTCGTTTTCAGCCTCTGCACAACGGGCATTTGTATGTGTTAAATCATGCAAGAGAAATTGGCGATACGCTTGTGCTTATAGGCTCTGCTACGGAAGCCAGAAATATCAAAAACCCCTTTCCTGTGGAATTGGTCAAAGAGATGTTAAAACCTTACGCCGATTTTATAGAGGAGATATCCGATTACCCTTTTGACGACTCCCCATGGCTTGCCGAGATACAGGAAAAAGTCTCAAAATACGACTATAAATACGACAATGTTTATATCATCGGACACAATAAAGACGAGAGCAGTTATTATCTGAAAAGCTTTCCGCAGTGGACGCTAAAAAGCGTGGATAATTACAAAAAAATAAATGCCACGACCATCCGCGAAAAGCTTTTTCAAGGCATTGTTTCGGATAAAATTATGCCGAAAAATGTCGTAGAAATAGTGCAAGAATTTATGAAAACAAAAGATTGGCAGGAGAGGCTGGAAGAGTATAACCACCATATAAAAATGAAAGAAGCGTGGAGCAAAGCGCCGTACGAGCCTATCTTTGTAACGACAGACTGCGTAGTGATATGCAACGGACATGTGCTCTTAGTCGTGCGCGGCGGCAATCCGGGCAAAGGATTGTTCGCGCTTCCGGGCGGTTTTTTGGAAGGAAGCCTTACGATACAGGAGAGCGCGATAAAAGAACTTAAAGAAGAGACGCGCATCAAACTTCCCAAAAGCGTTTTAAACGGCAGCATTAAAAAAGTGGAAGTTTTTGATAAACCTGACAGAAGTACAAGAGGCAGAACTGTAACGCATGCTTTTTTGCTGCAGTTAAACGAAGCGGAACTGCCCAAAGTCAAAGGCGGCGATGACGCGAAAAAAGCCTTTTGGATACCGCTTTCAAAAGTGAAAGAGAATCGTTCCATGATGTTTGAAGACCATTTCCACATAATAAGAAAGCTTACAAATATTTAAGCTTTGTGGTTTTTAAAGTTTTATAATTCAAATTATGAAACTATTTCAAACTACACAAATATTTAAGCTTTGTGGTTTTTAAGGGGCAGCGCCCTTGAAGTAAAATGCGCACTCGAAGCGGAGAGCTTGAGTTTTCAAATAAACCAAAGAGGTTTAAGATGAATTTTTTACTTGATAGCGACAGCTATAAATACAGCCATTTTGCGCAGTATCCGAAAAACGAAGGACTTTTTTCGTATATTGAAGCAAGAGCTGGGGACGAGGTGAAATTTTTTGGTTTGCAGTATATCATCAAAAAAATGCTTACGAAAATGTATAGCAAAAATGATATAAAAGAGGCAAAAGAGATTGTAACGGCGCATGGATTGCCGTTCAATGAGAAGGGATTTGAGGAGTTAAGAACTCTTGGATATTTCCCGCTCAAAATCAAAGCTGTGAAAGAGGGCGGGGTTTATCCTGTGCAGATTCCGCTCGTAAGCATTCAAAGTACGGATGCGAGATTTGGCTGGCTTGTGGGCTTTATAGAGACGGCTTTACTTCGTCTGTGGTATCCTACGACTGTTGCCACAAACTCTTACAAGATAAAAAAAGTTGTGCTTAAATATACGAAAAATACCGATTTTAAAGTGCATGATATGGGTTCGCGCGGCGTTTCATGCCAAGAAAACGCGCTTATTGGCGGCATGGCTCATCTTTTGAATTTCAAAGGCACGGATACGGTTATTTCGCTTTTGGGCGCGCGAAAATATTATAATGCCGACATAGCGGGCTTTTCCATACCTGCCATGGAGCATAGCACCGTTACTTCATGGGAAAATGAAAAAGATGCGTTTGCAAATATGCTCAGCGTTTATGCGAAAGAGGGCGTACTCTTGGCATGCGTGAGCGACAGCTACGATTACAAAAACGCCGTTGATAAGATTTGGGGCAGAGAGCTTAAAGAGAGCGTGCAAAAAAGCGGCGCTATTATCACCATAAGACCTGACAGCGGAGACCCGATAGAGCTTATACCTTATACGCTTGAGAGTTTAGCGGGCAATTTCGGCTTTACAAACGCGCCGGACGGCAAGCTTTTGAACAGTGTGAGAATCATCTGGAGCGACGGCATGAATATAAATATCATAGATGAAATTCTCTCCAACATAACAAAAAGCGGCTGGAGTCCGGACAATGTGGCGTTTGGTATAGGCGGAGTTTTACTCCAAAAAGTAACCAGAGACATGTACAGCTTCGCATACAAAGCAAGCGCTATAAAAATAGACGGAACATGGCGCGGAATATGCAAAAGTCCCGTTACCAATCCTATCAAAAAGAGTAAAAGCGGCAGAATCGGCGCGGAATTTAAAGACGGAAAATATATCGTCCGCGACATTGATAAAGATAAATTTGAAAATGCCCTTGAGACCATATATTTAAACGGCGATTTGATAAAAGAGTATAAATTTGAAGATATAGCAAACTAAACTGCATGGAAGCTTTTAAACACAAAAGCTTCCGCACTTCAAAAAGGGTGGAACATGGAAATACAAAAAGATAAAAAGTTCAAAGATCACTTTTTGTTTTCAAAAATGTCTTTTATTATTTTTCTTTTTTCGTTGAGTTTTTATATATACATAAAAATACGCTATGGTTTTTACGGCGATTTTTTCATGTTTTTTTTGGCTTTTTAGTTTATACACCATATACGGTTTATCTTATTTTGCATACAGTGTTTGCATCTGTTGTTTAGAAACAACTTTTAATATTCAATGTTATAGCTCCCATTTTAATTTTTATTGCAGCGGTATTAAATTGCACAGGTTTTTCATATCCCAAAGGTTGTTATCTTACGAAAGCGGAATAGATTGATATTCGGGCTAAGAGAGTATGCATGCGGTACTTGTTATGATAGTGGTTGGCGTAGAGACGAAAAAAAGTGCCCCTATACTTTTGAAAAACTCGAAGAGCAGTATCCTCAATGTTTTACAGAAAACAGACCCGATAATTGCGGGCTTTACAGGTATAAAAAAGAAAATTTGCATCTTGATGATATTTTCGGACTTACAAAAGTTGCAGTAATTTATTCAGATAAATTGGATGATTTTGGGCATTCTCCAAATAATAGCGCCGTATATTCTAACGGCGCTGCGGATTTGCATTATATTAATATGGATTTTTTTTAATAAAAATTTTAAAAAATGAGTATTTTTAATCCAGATGCGGCTTCTTATATGGTTCCGACAAAAAGCAGGTTTTAATATAGCGCCATTAAAACTATAACAATTTTATGACGGCAAATATTAATGTTATAAATTAATTTAAAAAATAAATCTATATCCGAGATTTATTTTTTGATTGTCAAAGTTGCTTCCTTTTTGATATGTCCCTTCCAAATATAAATGTCTGTTTTTAAAATCCATAGTTACACCTGCGGAATTATCCAAGAAATTACTCTCAAGATTATAGTCATATTTTTGCAGTTCATCTTTATAAAAATATGATGTTTTGCCGTCAAATTCTTTTATATATCCGCTTTTGATGTATATATTTGTATTGCGTAGCTGATATCCTGCAAGCATGCTTGCTCTGCCTATGAGAGAATTAAAACTGCCAAGTTTCAAGTCTTTCATTACAAAGTCGCCTTGATGCGAATATGTTAGGGCGATTTCCGGTTCTATATAAAAATTACCAAAATATACCCTTTTTGCACCCTCAAGCGTTGCGGAAAAACCTTTGCTTTCACCTTTGCCGCCTACCCCAAAACCTCCTGAAGTTACGGTGTTAAATTCATTATTGTTTGAACTGTATTTTGACAAAAAATCGATATAAAGACCATCGGCATTTTTATATGTGATATATGCACCTGCCGCTTTACTGTCGCCTTTTCCGCTGCCTTTGATATAATTAATATCCGCTTTTAACAAATCTACAAATATTCCTATCAAAATATCATCATAAACATTATCTATACCAGCCGTTATACCATAATAGTTAATGTCTGAAATATTTAATTTTTCGTCAAATGAGTTTGATTTTCCAGTATGAATTTTTATCCAAATATCATTTTGAATATCTTGCTGATTTCTAAGTTCTCCCATTCTTTGCAAAAGCGTTTGAATCGTTAAATAACTTGTGAAGTAGTTAATATTTAAAAATCCAATAGAAGACAATGCCGCATTATTGAGCTCGCCGTTTGTAGAAAGGTAAAAATTCTTATTGCTTGTATCGTTTGACGCATTTAGCGTATATACATATTGTCCGATATCTACGCTGCCTGTATTTAAGGTAAAATTTGCATTATAGCTTGACAATACGCCGCTTGATTGTTCTACTATCAGTAGTTTATGGTCTGTATTTGTTATATTTCCCGTCAAGCTGTCGTTTATGATTATTTGATAATCTCCCACAGAACTATTGCTTATGGATATTTTATTGCCCGTAAGATTGCCGTCGTCTGCATTTATTTTTATGTAAAATGCACTGTTGTTTCCGTAAAGATTTGCAATATTTAAAACAGATGAAATATCGGCATTTGACAAATCTATCTTCGCGCCGTTTGCCATGTAAAGATTTGTAACTGCCGAACTATTATTTAACTTCCAGAGCGAGTTAGCGCCATCGATTGATATATTTATCTTGCCGCCGTTTTTTTCGTATGTATTTCCCGTAAAATTTGAACCGTTATTTATATTTAGCGCGATTGCGGAATCGTGGTCGCTTAATATATCGCCGTTTATATTTAATGCGGCAAAACCGCCTGTTATGATATTTGAGTTTTCATCTGCAAACATTGCATACGATTCTGCTCCTTCCGTATCTATCGTTATATCGTCGCTAAAAATAATATTTGAATTTTCAAGAGCAAATGCCCCATGCGATTGTTCGCCACTTGTGTTTATAAGAGAATTATTCCCCAAAGTTATACTCGAATGGTTATTTGCAAACAACGCATAAGAAATATTTCCGTTTGTAGATATTTGCAGGTTATTGCCGATATTGATGTAAGAGCTATCTAAAGCGGCAAATGCGTAAGAATTGTCCCCTTTGGTATTTACAACAGAATTGTCGGCTAAATTAATAAGTGCATTATCTACAGCCAAAAATGCATTTGAATTGTTTTGGAAAGTCATTATGGTGGATGCGCCATGTATATTGATAGCAGCGTTTTGTGCGTAAAATGCGATGGAATTCTCCCCGAAACTATTCAAAAAAATATTATCATTAAAGTTTATATTGGAATTATCTTTTGCAGTTACTGCGTTTGTATTGCTTCCGTTAGAGTCTATAAAAACATTTCCGTTTAGATTAATATTTGAATTGTCAAGCGCAAAAATAGCTTCCGCATCGCTTCCATTTGTGGTTGCGTATAAAACGCCGTATAGATTAACAGTCGCATTTGTTACGGCAGATAAAGCGTCCGCATCATTTCCGTTTGTAGATATATTTACATCATAAAATATCCAAGTGCCGTTATCAATATTTATTACGCCTTTAAAACCGTTGTTTGGTCTAACTTCGAGGTAAACAGCGCCTGGTATATTGATAGTATCATTATGATACATATCCGCATCAATTGTTGTATTGCAAAAGATATTTGTATTTCCGATGCACTCTGCTAAAAGGTTTACGGAAAACATAGCAGACAACAATAAGCAGCAAAACAAATTGTGCAAGATTTTTTTCATTACATATTTTAGATTACAATTCATAAGTGTCCCCATTCTTAAAATAAGCGATATTGTACAAAGTACTTATTTAAAAATATATTTAAATTAAGTTTATTGGTGCGAAATTAATAATATAAAGATTAACTTTATTGATTTGTGTTACAATTGCAAAATTATTCTTACTTCTTTTTTACTTCGGAGGGAAAATACAATGGCTTTCGTAAATGAGGTAATATCGCAAGAGGATTGGAAAAAATATGATATTGATCAATTTAAAAGAAGATGTGTATGGGGCGGTTCAACTCACTATTGGACTATAGACAGAGAGAGAAATATCTGGTTTAGACTATATTTTGAACACTTGGACAGAGATGCTAACGGCGTTGAAATGTCTACTGAGTGGGACTTCTACTGGAAAGGCAGTTTTATACCATTAGAGACAAAAACTGTTAGACAAACACGCTCTGATGATGGGGAACGCTATGGTTATCTAAAAGTCCTCAAAATTGAAATACCTGAGAACATTCAACAATACAAATCCGAAATATATAAAGACTTGAAAGAAGCATTTGAAGCCTCTTTCATAGGGAGAGGTATTTACACAGACAGAAGCAAAGTCAAATCTTGTAAAGTAGATTTGGAATACGAAGGAGAGTTAATATGACACTGCAAGAAGCATTACAAGAGTTAGACACTACAGGATTTAAAAGTTTATCAAATGAGATGAAACTTCAAAAATTAGATGAATTGGCTAAAAGTTTAAGCGCTGATACTTCAGGCTCAAAAACAGTCTTTTACAGCGGAATATTGGCAGACGGACAAAAAGCAGAAGATATCGTTGATGCTATGACAGATGCAGATCCGACTTTAAGAGTTATCGATAAAACAGATGCGGGCAAATTTTTAGGTGATGTTAAGTTTCAAAAAGCCTTAGCTGAAGCTATGGGAATAGATTTAGATGACTTTAGAGATGGTAAAACTCCTCCAGATATCTTAGACGCATACAATTCAAAACTCTACCACCCCACAGATGTCCCCATGGGCAGAAGCATCCAGGCGATTTGCTCAAGCCGCAAAAGGTGAAGTAATCTTAATAGTTGGAAGTGGAACAGATAAAGACACATTGGAAGGAAAAGGAGGTAACGATACATATTATTTCTTTCCAAACGAAGGTTCTGATACTGTTATAGATTCAGGAGGAGAGTATGATACTCTGTATTTTGGAGAAGATATAACTATAGATCATTTAACAGCTACAGCCAGTGAAAACAGTAATGACTTAATCATAAATGTCAAAGACAAAGGAACAATGATAACCATCAAAGATTGGTGCACTAAAGATAACAGAATAGAAAAATTCATATTTGAAGATAAAACACTAACAGACCATGAAATCATAGGCTATATGGGTACAGACGAAGTTGACTACATCAAAGGCACCGAAGGTCAGAACAAGCTTGAAGGTAAAGGCGGCGCCGACATTCTTGAAGGCGCTGCAGGCAATGACCTGTATATAGTAAA
>JAITAB010000012.1 GCA_031284315.1 Campylobacteraceae bacterium | reverse complement strand
ATTGCCTATTACTATCTTGTCATTTAAACTCCTGTTTGCGTCAAGCTTCATGTTAAATATCCCATTACCGAAGAGGTTGTCTGTACGGAGGGTGAGAAAAGATGATGAAGCATTCATGTAGATAAGGTCGTTATTTAAAAGCCTTAAACTGCTTAGAGTTGAGTTTTGCAATATATTCCATTTGGAGTTATCAAATGACAAATCCAACTCTCCGTTATTTATATCGGTTGAGCCTGTAAAGATAGAAGTATTGTCAAATGTTAAAGAGATAACTCCGTTATTGGAACTGAATATTTGTCCGTATATGTCAAGGCTGTCCGTATTGGTAATCATGCCTGCGTCCGAATACAGAGCATAAGAGCTGTTGTCAAAGGCTTTCAAAACCGTTTTATTGTCCAAGCTTAGGTTTGAACCTCCCGCGATATACAAAGCATGAGAGTTTTTACCGTAAATATTTATATTTAACTCGTTAAAATCATAAGAGTATCCATTGTCAAGATATACGGCTTTTGAATTGTCTCCATGTGAGTTGACATTGAGAGTGTCATAAAAACGTACGTTGGAGTTGTATTTGTCATTGCCTGCATTGCTTACGGCAAATACATTGATATTGTCTCCAAAAGTGTTGAAAGTTGTTGAACCGCGGAAATCAAGGGAAGCGTTTGCGTATGTAAGTTCAAGTATTTTAGTATTGGTCCCGTTTGCGTTGAGAGTTGATGTGCCTTGGAAATTGACATTTGTATCAAAAACAGTCAGCGCAGTCGGCGAATAATTTGAAATATGAACAACAGTAGCGCTATTTCCATTTACACTTAAACTTGCGCTATTTCCAAATGTAACATTTCCGCCCTGCCTTGCATAAACGGCATTGGAACCGCTTGAAGCTCCATAAGCGGGAGCTGAAAGTCCTCCGTCACCGCCTGTACTGACAATAGCGTTATCACCTACAACAACCGAAGCTCCACCTACGGAATTTGCAAGATTTGACGAGGAACCCCAAGAGTAAATGCCTACGCTTGAACCTCCCGTTGTGATAATTTTTGCATCATTTCCCAAAGTAACATATCCCTGCAAAGCATAAATAGCATGAGAGTATCCGCCTGTTGTGATGATGGTAGCGTTATTGCCCATAGTAATTTTCGGATAATAATATACTCCGCCTGAACTGGCTCTCATGTCCGCTTGAACGGCATTGGTGGGTCCTTTATTTATCCCTCCCGTTGTTGTTATAAATGCATTGTCGCCGATATTGACTATAGAAGCGCCCTGAGCCCAAAGTCCGACAGAAAGTTCAGGACCTGCCGTGCTAACTTTTAGATTATTTCCTATATTTAAATATGTATAACCGTTCGGCATACTGTCTCCGCTAAGAACTTGGATAGCCAAAGTGCCGTTTCCGATAGTGCTTACGGTTAAATTATCTCCGATGGTAACATTTGAACCTCTGCGAACTTCAACGCCGTAAGAAAACCATCCCGAACCGCCGACGCCGCATGAGCCGCATCCCGTATTGCCTACCGTCATTATTGTAGCTCTGTCTCCTATCTTGACATTGGAAACATTATCAATTCTCATTCCAAAGCTTCCGATACCTTTGGTCAATATACTTAAATTATCTCCTATATTAACATCGCCGAAATTTACATTTAAGCCGTCCGCATTGCTTCTGCCCGTACTGTGCACTTGCGAACCTTCGGTCAATATGTTTACATTATCGCCTGTATTAACAACCGCTTTATTTGCAGCATTTAATCCTCTGGCGCTTATTCCGTAAGAGTTTGTCCCATTCGTATATATATTTACATAGCTGCCCACCGTAATAGTTGAATTTTGCGTAGTATATATAGCGGCAGAATTGCTTCCTGCGGTATTTATATTGATATAATCTCCAGCTGCAATACTGCCGTTTTGTGCAAATAATGCATAAGCGTTTGCGCCGCTTGTAGTGATATTTAGGCTGTTAAATACCCAGCTTCCGTTATTGTTATTATACACGCCGTAAGCGTTATTTGCCGCAGTGTTAATGTTGTAGCTTGAATTTTGCGCAAAACTTTCATAAACAGACGCGCTAACGCTCTCATCGCATTCTATAATATCGCCTGAGACTATGCATGAAGCGGAAAGATTTGAGACTAAAAAAAGGCTCGCAAAAGTTAAAATACAAGAAAAACTCCTGATATTTTTGTTTTTACCGTAATTGTTGAAATATGTTTTAGACATAATTAACTCCCTTGTCATAAAAATGCGAAATTATATAACTTAATGAATTAAAATAATATTAATACTAATATGCGTTATCAATATTGAAAGGTGAATATTGTACTCAATAAAGCGTATGTCGGGTATTTTGTGTAAATCAAAAATCCAGCATCGGTTTTTCGCTGCGTTTTACTGCCTCTTTTATTGCGTTTATGTAGCTTTTTGTTGAGGGATTTTTGCCTTTATAGGCTATGTCAAAAGCTGTGCCGTGGTCGGGCGAAGTGCGTGTTATGGGAAGTCCGAGCGTTATATTTACGCTCTCGTCAAAATATAAAGCTTTCAGCGGTATCAATCCTTGGTCGTGATACATACAGATAAAATAGCGGCGCTCTTCAAGACTTTTGGGCGTAAATGCGCTATCCGGCACAAGCGGACCGAAAAATATGTCCTTATCAAGCTCCTCGTTTGCTTTTTTTATCGCTTTTGCTATTTTTGCCTCCTCGTCTCCTATCACGCCGCCGTCTCCTGCATGCGGATTTAGTCCTAAAACTCCGATATGTTCAACCCTTAAAGCTTCATGCGTATTTATAAAAAACCTGTGCAAAGCTTTCGTTTTTATCTGTTCGCTCACCTCTTTAAGCGGCACATGATGAGTAAAAAGTATCGTAAAAAGCCTGTTGCTTCCAAGCATCATGATAGCCTCATGTCCTAACATATCCTCAAGCGCGTCAGTGTGTCCTTTGTAGATAATGCCGGCCAAATTCCACGCCTCTTTGTTTATCGGCAGCGTTACGATAGCGTCTGCATGGGAGGTTTTAGCCAAAGCTACGGCTGTTGTGAATGAGTCAAACGAAGCTTCTCCCGCTTTTGCCGAAACAATTGAGGGCGTTATTTCAAAAACTTCCCCGCACTCTTCTGTGTTAAAATCCATCGGCACATTCAGCCCTAAAAGCGCCGCGCCCCATTGAAGCATCGTCTCGTTTATGCAGTATATCGGATTGCACATGGTTTTGACTTCGTCATGAGCTTTAAGCGCGATTTCAAGCCCTATGCCGTTCAAATCTCCGATGCTTACCGCGATTTTTTTCATTTTATCAACTCTCGCATTTTATTCACAGCTTCTTCAAGTCCCCAAAAAACGCTTCTTGCGATAATGCTTTGACCTATATTTAACTCTTTTATCTCTTTTATCTCAGCTATATTTCTCACATTATAGTAATTCAATCCATGTCCGGCGGCGGTTAAAAGACCAAGTTTATCGGCTTCGGACGCAGCGTTTATAATCTCTTTTAAAGATTTGTCCAAAAGAGAGCGCAATTTTTCAGGACTTAACTCAAGCGGTTTGATAGAGTTGTGCGTATGGCGCAGATTTGTATGAAGCATGGCGTATATATCGGCATATCTTCCCGTATGAAGCTCTATCCATTTAACGCCAAGTTCGTTTGAAAGATTGACCGCTTCCAAATTCGGGTCTATAAAAAGTGAAATATCTATATTTTCGTTTTTAAACTCTTTGCACGCGCTCTTTAACTTCTCAAAGTATTTTTTCACATCCAATCCGCCCTCAGTCGTAACCTCTTCGCGTTTTTCCGGCACTATCGTTACGCGCGCGGGTTTTGCTCTGATAGCCGCGCCTATTATCTCATCGGCAAGCGAACATTCAAGATTGACGGGAATATAGGCATTTTTGACAATCGCATGCAAATCCTCATCATGAATATGGCGTCTGTCTTCGCGCAAGTGTATCGTGATTTGGTCAGCTCCGCACTTTTTCAAAATCGCCAGCGCATCCAAAGGATTGGGGTCGTTCGTTTTTCTGGCTTCTCTAAGATAAGCGATATGGTCAATATTAACCCCGAGCAGCATTTTGTCCACCTTGTCATGATAAATTTAAGAGGCGTATTATATCAAAATAATGTTTTAACTTCTGCAAAAGGCGCAAATGCAAAGCTGATTTTTACAAAACCCTTAAAACCGACTATTTTTATTTCAAAGCGAAACAGTGCGGAATGAAAAGACGGTATCCAAATAAAAGATATCAGATATTCAGCCTTTTTTGGCTATAATCCTAAATTTTACACGATTTTCCGAAAATTCGCAGGAGATACAATGGAGATAAACGGTTCGCAAATGATTATTGAGGCGCTGCATAAAGAAGGCGTTAAAGTAGTTTTCGGCTACCCCGGAGGCGCGATGCTTAATGTCTATGATGAGATTTATAAGCAAAAATATTTTGAACATATTTTGACAAGACACGAACAAGCCGCCGTTCATGCCGCGGACGGATACGCAAGAGCTTCAGGGAAAGTCGGAGTCGCGTTTGTTACAAGCGGACCCGGATTTACAAATGCGGTAACCGGACTTGCTACGGCTTACATGGACTCTACGCCGATAGTATTGATAAGCGCAAATGTCGCTATATCGCTGATAGGCACAGATGCTTTTCAAGAGATAGACGCCGTAGGCATAAGCCGCCCATGCGTAAAGCATAATTACCTTGTAAAAAATATTGAGGAACTGCCGCGCATACTAAAAGAGGCATTTTATATAGCAAGCACGGGAAGACCTGGACCTGTGCATGTAGATGTGCCAAAAGACATAACGGCGAGCATCGGCAAATTTATCTATCCCGATGAGATTACCATGCAGACATACAAGCCGACTTATAAAGGCAATTCGCGCCAAATCAAAAAAGCCGTTGAGGCTATATCTGCCGCAAAACGACCGCTGTTTTATCTTGGCGGCGGCATAATAAGCGCGAACGCTTCTGATATTGTACAAAGGTTTATAAAATTTACAGGCATTCCTGCCGTTGAAACGCTCATGGCAAGAGGCGTTTTGGAGCATGACAATCCGCTGCTGCTTGGAATGGTCGGCATGCACGGTTCTTATACGGCAAATATGGCGATGAGCGAAGCGGATTTGATAATAGCTTTGGGTACGAGATTTGACGACAGAGTTACGGGAAAACTTAGCGAATTTGCCAAAAATGCCAAAATCATACATGTGGATATAGATCCAAGCTCCATAGGCAAGATAGTTGATGTAGATTTTCCGATAGTAGGAAGCGTAACAAATGTTGTGGAGGCTATGTTTGAAATATCGGACGAGAGAATTAACGCCGCAAAATATACCCAGTGGCGTGATACTTTGAAAAATTATACCGATATCCACCCGTTAAGATATAACGACAGCGATACTGTTTTGAAGCCTCAATGGGTTATTGAATATGTCGGTAAAACTCTCGGCGAAAACGCTGTTATCACTACCGATGTCGGACAGCATCAACTATGGACGGCGCAGTTTTATCCGTTCACAAGGGCGCGTCAATTAGTAACCAGCGGCGGACTCGGCACCATGGGATTTGGTCTGCCTGCGGCTATGGGCGCGAAAAAGGCGTTTCCTGATAAAATTTCTATTAATTTTGTCGGGGACGGCAGTATTTTGATGAATATACAAGAACTCATGACGGCTGTCGTTTCAAATATCCCTGTTGTAAATATCATCTTAAATAACAGATTTTTGGGCATGGTACGGCAGTGGCAGACATTTTTTTACGGTAAACGCTATTCGTCCACAGACCTTGATATACAGCCTGATTTTGTAAAATTAGCCGAGAGTTTCGGCGGCGTCGGTTTCAAAGTCAAAACGAAAGAGGAATTTAAAAAGGCTTTGGACAAGGCTGTCAAGAGCAATAAAATAGCTTTGATAGACGTTGAGATAGACAGAATGGAGAATGTTTTGCCGATGGTGCCGACAGGCGGTTCGCTTTACAATATGATATTGGAATACAAGGATTGAACATGGAAGAGATAAGACGCGTTATTTCCGTTATAGTTTCAAATGAACACGGCGTTTTGTCGCGTATTTCAGGGCTTTTTGCAGGCAGAGGATATAATATAGACTCTCTTACCGTAGCGCCCATACCAAATACAAATTTTTCCCGTTTCACGATAGTAACATTCGGAAGCGCGAAAGTGCTGGAGCAGATAGTAAAACAGCTTCATAAGCTGATACCGACTTACAAAGTCATAGAATCGGGCGAATTTATAGAAAAAGAGATGGCGCTCGTGAAAATCCCTCTAAATGAACGCTTTGACGGACTTGACGCTATGCTCAAAGCTTACAACGGCGTTATCGCCAACAGCGGCGAGGATTATATAGTCGTCATGGTTGCGGACGATACCGCAAGAGTCGCGGGCTTTTTGAAAGCAGTCAAAAAATACAACCCGACAGACATAGTCAGAAGCGGCTCTGTGGCAATGGATATATGATGAAACTTTCTATTTTGTGCGAAAAATTTTCATTAAAATACGAGGGCGCAGACAAGGATATCATCGGACTTCAAACGCTTGAAAACGCTCATAAAGAACATATCGTATATCTTGAAAATGAAAAGCTTTTGGAAAACCTTAAAAATACAAAAGCGGGCGCGGCGATAGTTTATGAGAAATTTAAAGCGTTTATCCCGAAAGGCTGTTCTATTGTCATAAGCGACAATCCCCATCTTGCTATGGCGTATTTGAGCGGTTTTTTTGCGCCGCAAATCGTAAATTTCGCCGCAAAAGAGCCGAGTATTGACAAAAGTGCAGTTATAATGTCGGGCGTTCATATCGGCGGCGGCTCCATAATAGAAGAGGGCGTTACGATAATGGCGGGAGCCTACATCGGCGAAAATGTTACAATAGGCGAGGGGACGATAATACACCCCAATGCTGTGGTTTATAACAATTCCATTATAGGCAAAAGATGCCATTTGATGGCGAACTGCGTCATCGGCAGCGATGGTTTTGGCTACGCGCACACAAAAGAAGGCAGACATGTCAAAATCCACCATTTGGGAAACGCCGTATTGGAAGATGATGTTGAAATAGGCGCATGCACGACTGTGGACAGGGCAGTTTTCGGCTCTACGCTGATAAAAAAAGGGACAAAGATAGACAATCTCGTCCAAATAGGACACAACTGCGAACTTGGCGAAAACTCTATCATCGTCTCGCAAACAGGGCTTGCAGGCTCTTCCATACTTGGCAGAAATGTCGTCATGGGCGGACAAAGCGCGACTGCTGGGCATTTGAGGGTAGGGGACTTTGCGGTAATCGCGGCACGCGGCGGAGTGAGCAAATCATTAGGAGGCGGCAAAACTTACAGCGGATTTCCGATAATGCTGCATAAAGAGTGGTTAAAAGCGCAGGCAAAACTCGCGAAATTTTTCAAAAATGAGAAGTAATTTTCGCATTAGAGCGGATAAAAAATTACCTTTTTAAGAAAAATACGAGAAAGTAAAAAACGCGTCATCATGACACATAAAAAATCATTCCGATAGAAACCCTAAACGCATCATATTCGGATAAAAAATTGCTCTGCGAAAAACCAAAATACATCATGTCAGGCAAAAATCCGCCGTTTTCAATGCTAAGCGCGGCTTTCTTCTCATTGGAAGCCGACAAAGTCAGTAACATTCCGTCATTCCCGCAACCGTACAGCGCGGCGGCAAATATGCAAACACTCGCATTCTTATACCACCTTATGTCATTCCCATGCTTTCTCTCCGTCATTCCCGCACCTCCTTATGTCATTCCCGCGAAGGCGGGAATCCAAAAAGAAAAACAAAAATAAAATAATAAAACTACTAATTTTTATATTTTTTAGACATTAAAATATTGAGCAAAGAATGGATTCCCGCACTTCCTTATGTCATTCCCGCACCCGAACGACAAGTTTTCGCAGGAAACGCATATCGTGAGGGAATGCGGGAATCCAAAAAGAAATTTAAGAAAGCGACACAATTCCGTCATTCCCGTGAAAACGGGAATCCAAAAGAATATTCACAAACAAACAAAGAGAATATAAAAGAATTAATATTTTATAGCTCTCTTTTATTTTTTTTTACATTTTTAGATTTTAAAGTTATTAGTTTGGATTCCCGCCTGCGCGGGAATGACGAAAGGAGCGGATTCCTGCCTTTCCCTCACGATATGCGCTTCGCTTGTCGTTCAGTCGCGGGAATGACGGAAGGTGGGCTCATGTATTTTATTTGTCGTTCAGTCGCGGGAATGACATAGTGGGGCGTATGTGTTTGCTGTCGTTCTATCGCGAGGATTACAAATAAAGATTGTATGACGAATAAAATACATGTGTTTATTATGTCATTCCCGCACCCGTACAGTGCGATAGTAAATATACAAGCGCCCGCATTCTTATATCACCTTTGTCATTCCCATGCTTTCTCTCCGTCGTTCCCGCACATCCTTATGCCATTCCCGCGAAGGCGGGAATCCATTCTCTGCAATAACAAAAAATATCAATAATACATGAGAGCATATTTTTATTTATAAGTATAGTTTATTTTATATTGTTTTTGGATTCCCGCCTGCGCGGGAATGACGGAAGGGAACGATGGAATGACGGGAGGGAACGATGGAATGACGGGAGAGGACGATGGAATGACATAGTAGGGCGCAGGAATAATGAAAAGTGGCGTATGTATGCGCTTTTTTGCTCGCGTGGGAATGACAATTTTATTTTCTTTCATGTTTTTACATTTTAAAGTTATTAGTTTGGATTCCCGCCTGCGCGGGAATGACGGATGGAGACAATGGAATGACGAAAGGGAACGATGGAATGACATAGTGAGGCGCAGGAATAATGAAAAGTGGCGTATGTATGCGCTTTTTTGCTCGCGCGGGAATGACGAAATGGCGCAAGAGTGGCGGCAGAATTACAAAAACGGCAAAAAGATAAAAATCATTTCACTTTTCCGCCCGATACCCATGTCTTTTTGTAGTATGCTTCATCAAGCGAATTTACCATGACGCCTTTTGATGTGCTTGCATGTACAAATTTGCCCTCTTTCAGGTATATGCCTACATGATTTGGCGTATTTTTATCGCCCTTATCCGTTCTGAAAAAGACCAAATCCCCTTCGCTTAGTTCGGAGCGCGGCGTTTTTGTGATATTTTTTTTAAATATATCGGCAGACGAGCGGTTCAGCGATTTTTTATACACATCTTTATACATAACTCCCGCAAACCCCGAGCAGTCAATACCTTTTTTCGTATTTCCGCCTATTTTGTAAGGAGTTCCGAACCATTTTGAAGAGACGCTGTAGAGTTTCAAATTGTCTTTTTGCGTGATTTGCAGCTTAAACTGCCGCGATAGATATTCGTATGTATCGCCGCTTTGAACTGTTTGCACATTGGTATTTTTCGCCCCGCATGCACCCAAAAACAAAATCAGCACAAGATAAAGTATAAAATCTCTTTTCATCGCCGCCCGCTTTATAAATATTTTGACCCGCAATATATCATAAAATTTATATGAAAAACTTGACGCTATTTTTTGCGAAACTTCTTTATCTAATCTAAGCCATTTTTAAGCAAAATTATATGAGACATATACTAAAATTCTGTTTATGAATAAGCTTATAATTATATCATTTTTTTTAATGAAATACTTTTTTCTAATAGTTACACTATTTTTATATGGTGTGTTTTTGAATGAATACCCGCCAAATTCTGTAGATACAGCATATCCTCCAACCATAAGAGATATTATAATATTAGCAATATTTATTGTACCTATTTCTGGATTTTATTTTTTTCATAAATTACATAAAAAATACAAAAACTTTATATGAATAAGTTTATTGTCTTTCTAATCGGATTAATTAAATACGCTTTCCTTATAGGGTCATTATGGTTATATGGAGTAATTATATATGAAGTACCTTATATACATCATAGCTTGGTAACATTTTTGGACAAGGGGGAGATAAGATACATCTATATGTTTTTTTTATCACCAACAATTTTGTTTTTATTGCTTGGTTTATTTATTTTTTTCCATAAACTCCACAATAAATACAAAAACTTTTTATAGTTTTATATTCAAAAAATTCTGCATAGCTCTATAATCAGACGGAGACAATATATCATTCTCTTCTTGACTCCATAAACCAACTTTATTCTTTTTTGCTTTTAATTCATCAGCTAAGTAATCAGAACTATAATTCTTGTTCACCATAGCCAATCCTTTAATTATCTGCTGTTTATTAGCGTCAAACCCTCTGCAAGTTACTTTGGCTATAACTCTTTCGTATTTATCTTTGCCTTTACTTGTTACCTCAGCAACAGTAGCTGTACATAACTATAGTTTTGGCAAGTGTTAGTGTTTTAAGTATAATTTTTGGAGTAACTTTGTATCATTAGCTTTATGGTAAAATAAGATATTGCAAAGGAATATACACATGAAACAAGCTATTATTATTTCGGGTTATGTAGTATCTTTGGTATTTGTCTTATTGACAATAATCTTTTTTGTTCAATCAGAAAATAATGATTTATATGCTTATAGAGCTGGAATGTCTATATTCTCTTTACTTGTGCTAATACCGCTATTTTTTGTTTTAATAGCATTTGTAAATAAATACGATACTCCAAATAAAAAAGATTTATTGAAGCGTAATACCAAATAGCCTTGTAAGTCTTTCTGGGTTATTTATACCATTGACTAAGTCTTCATAAATAACAGGAACAACCATATTTGCGTCTATATCTAAAATAGGACTTTCATCGGGCAGAAGTAATATATCAGCATTTAAAGCTGTAATGTCTGTATTTTCTTTATTTGTGCTAATACCGCTATTTTTTGTTTTAACCGCATTTGTAGATAAATATTGGAAACGAGACAAAAAATAACTATTAGTTTTGTAAATTTTATTCTCTGTGGAATACATAAATAAAGAACAGAAATATCGGTATAGCTACGCTTTCTACAAACTTTATATCACGGATATAAAAGTTTGGATTTATAATCATTGCTACATTAAATACAGTAAAAATTATAACAGAAACAATATAAACAATGGAAAAAAACAAAAATAAAAAATCAGAAATATCCCCTAAGTCTTTTTTTAATTCATCAGTTAAGTTACTCATTATCCGCTCCATAAAATTACAAAAGTATAAACTACAATGGGTTAAAAAATATTTAAACTAATAAATTTTCAATTACGACAATTCTTGCAAAAATAAAATTACGCTATGTGTTTCATGAAGCATTAGCCATGAAAGCATTAAAATAAAAATTCAGGAGAAAAACCTCCTGAATTTAACTATTTTCGGTATTTTTTCTCAACAAAAGAGGCTATGCGCTTGATGCCTTCAATGATGCTTGCCTCATCTGCCGCGTAAGAAAATCTAAAATATCCGTCCATGCCAAAACCGATGCCCGGCACTACGGCTACGCCGACATCTTCAAGCAATTCTTTGCAAAATTTCATAGAGTCGTTTGAAAGCTCTTTGATATTTGCAAATATATAAAACGCTCCGTTTGGAACTACAACCGAAATGCCTTCTATGCCGTTCAAGGCATTTACCGCCAAATCGCGGCGTTTTTCAAAGGTTTTGCGCATAAGTTCTATATCCTTGTCTATCGTGCCGTCAAGCGCAGGAATAGCGGCTTTTTGAATGATGGAAGTGATATTGGAGACGCTTTGGCTTTGAAGTTTTTTAACCGCGTTTATTATCTCTTTATTGGGCGTTGCAAGATAGCCAAACCTCCATCCCGTCATCGCCGCGGATTTGCTAAGTCCGTTTACGGTTATCGTCCGCTGATACGCATCTTGGCTCAAACTCGCAAACGAGGTAAATTTCAAATCCCCAAAAAGAAGTTTTTCGTAAATCTCATCAGCCACGACAAGTACGCTTGTCCCTTTCAATACATTTGCCAAAGCTTCAAGCTCCTCTTTTGAGTAAACAGAACCTGTTGGATTTGAGGGATTATTTAAAATAAAAATTTTAGTTTTGGGCGTAATGGCATTTTTTAACTGCTCGGGAGTTATCTTAAAATCCGTACTGTCGTCTGTGGGCAAAAAGACGCTTTTACCGCCGCAATATCCTACAACTTCAGGATAAGTAACCCAATAAGGAGACGGTATAACAGCTTCGTCTTCATGGTCAATAACCGCTTGAAAAAGCGAAAACAGCGAGTGTTTCGCGCCTACATTTATGACAATATCACTTGGTTTGTAATTGACGGCGTTATCCCGCAAAAGCTTATCCGCCACAGCTTTTAAAACTTCAGGCGTCCCTGAAACTGCGGTATATTTTGAAAATCCGCTCTCTACCGCTTTTATGGCGGCTTTTTTTACGGCTTCGGGAGTATCAAAATCAGGCTCTCCCGCTGAAAAACTTAAAATATCTTTTCCGCTTGCTTTCAACTCTTTTGCAAGCGAAGAAATCGCCACTGTAATTGACTCGGACAAGTGTAAAACGCGCTGTGATAACATATTTTGAACCTCTTAAAAAATGTCTGGTGATTATAACTAAAAACGCTTCATAAGTAAATTACTTTTAACTTAATTTCGTTTTTACTCGGAGCGTTTGCTGACCGTTTTCAGGTATCCGTTATCATTAAGCAGCAAATAGAGTTCGCCCAATATATGTTTTTTTTCTTTCTCGTCTATCAATTCGGATTCTTCAATGCGGTCGTTCAAAATATCCTGAATATCCCTCACATCATAATCCAAATCCTCCAAAATATCCAAAATACATTGCGACTCCAAAAGGTTATCTATCTCGTAACTTTCGCTGTTTACGATTATCGTGGCTTCCGTTGGGTGCGTAAAAAGGTTGTGCTTCATACCCAAAACTTCCTGATATGCGCCGACAAGGAAAAATCCCAAAAAATACTCCCGCTCGTCCAAATCCACATCATGTAAAAAAAGCGGCTCTTTTATATCAAAGCCTATTTCGCCGTCGCTGTCGCAAGTTATATCCCATAACGACGCCGAACGGGTAGGGTGTTCGTCAAGCATATCAAGCGGCATGACGGGAAAATTTTGCTCCAATCCCCAATAATCCGGCAGGCTTTGAAAAATGGAAAAATTCACAAGATACCGCTCCTGCACCTGCTCTTGAATATTAAGTATCTCGCTGTAATGCTTTTCGCCCAAAATATTGACCGCTTTTTTTATGATGAGATTGACCAAAACTTCGGTGTTTGAACGGTCTTGCAAATCCACATAACCCAAATCAAAAAGCGTCAGCAAAGACTCCATGTGGTCAATCGCGTCATGCAGATATTCCATCGCATTTTTCGCATTTATAGTTGTGTATAGATAATGAAGTTCCTCTACAAGCTGCGGATTTGCCTTTTTAAATTCAAGCTTTTTCTCAGTATATTCTTGACTGAAAAGTTCCAGCACGGGCGCGATAAGCACGGCATGGCTTGCGGCGACATATCTGCCTGACTCTATAAAAATATCGGGTTCTATTTCGTCTTTTTTATTTGCAATATCTTTCAAAAGATAAACGACATCGTTAGCGTACTCTTGAAGCGTGTAGTTTCTCTGCTGTACGCTTTCGTACTGCGAATATTCTATGGCAAGTCCGCCTCCGAGATTTATCGCATGCAGATTTTTCGCGCCCATTTTTTTCAGTTCAACATATATGTTTCCGGCTTCCCTCAAAGCTTTCTTCATGGGAGCGATTTCGGATATTTGAGAGCCTATATGAAAATGTATCATCGTAAACTGGTCTAAAAGATCGGCTGATTTCAGCATTTTAACGGCTTGAATCAACTCTGTGGAAGTCAAGCCGAATTTGGAATTTATACCGCCGCTTTTTGCCCATATTCCTGCGCCTGAACTGTGGAGCCTTATGCGAAGTCCTATTTTTGGCTTTGGATTGAATCTCTCTTTGGCTGTTTCTATAATACCCTCAAGTTCGTTTAGTCCTTCAATCGTCAATGTGATATTATGCCCCATCTCTGCGGCTATAAAACCAAGCCCTATCATTTCGCCGTCTTTAAAACCGTTTACGGTTATCGGCGAACCGTTACTGTTGTGAGTCATCGCAAGGATAAGTTCCGCTTTACTGCCCGCTTCAAGTCCGTATCTGTACTCTTTGCCGATATTTACCATGTTTTTTACGAAATTGGGATATTGATTGACTTTCAAAGGATATACCGCTTGAAACGAGCCTTGGTAATTATTCTCTTTTTGCGCCTGCTTGAAATTGCTGTATATGGAGTTTATCTGTTTTTTTATCAGGTGCGGAAACCGCAGTATCAAAGGACCTCTTATGCCATCGCTTCTAATCTCTTTGACTATGTCTATTATCGCGGGCTGTGAACCGCTGTTTACGCATACTTTACCGTTTTTGATGATAAAATCGCCGTTTCCCCAGACTTTAATGCCGTAATCTACCATGTAAACTCTCCCAATAACTCTTTTTTCACGCTGAAATTCTCTTTTGTATCAAGGTCTTTGACCCACAAAATACCGCTTTTAAGCTCGTTTTCGCCGATGCAGACGCAATATTTGGCATTTGCCTTATCGGCATTTTTCAGGATATTTTTTAATCCTTTGGCTTCAAACTCTACTTCAACTCTATTTTTCCTGCGAAGGGTTACAGCCGCCAAAAACGCCAAATCCTGCGCTTCCTTTTCAAGCGTTCCTATATATATGCCCTCTCTTTTTTGCTCGTCTAACATGACAAGTTCCAAAATCCTGTCCACGCCTATCGCAAAACCAACGGCAGGAGAGCTTTTGCCGCCCAAAAATTCAACAAGTCTATCGTATCTGCCGCCGCCTGCGATTGAACTTTGCGCGCCAATATCGCCGCTTACAAATTCAAACGCGGTTTTGGAGTAATAGTCAAGCCCGCGCACAAGTTTCGGGTCTATCTCGTAATTTATATTAAAATTTTTCAAAATGGCGCATAACCGTTCAAAATCGCTTTTGCACTCATCGCAAAGAGCGTCTATCAAAAGCGGCGCATTTGTTAAAAAGCTCTGGCATTGGTCATTTTTGCAGTCAAGCACGCGAATGGGATTTAAAACTTTTCTTCGCATGCAGTCGTCGCAAAGCCCCTCAATAGCGTCCAAAAACTTTACAAGTTTGGCGCGGTAAGCAGGCATGCATTTGGGACACCCGAGAGAGTTTAACTTCAAAACCGTTTCAATTTTAAAAAAGTTCAGTATTTCGCTCAACATCAAAATAACGCTTGCGTCTTCCCTGACATCGCTTATGCCGAAGCTTTCAACGCCGAATTGATAAAACTGCCTGAATCTCCCCTTTTGCGGCTTTTCATACCTGAACATGGGACCGTAATAAAAAAACCGCTTTACGCCGCCGGCTCTATCCATTTTGTTTTGGATAAACGAGCGCACGATGCCCGCAGTTCCTTCAGGGCGCAAACAGACTCTGTTACCGCCTTTGTCTGTAAATTCATACATCTCTTTGCCGACAATGTCGCTGCTTTCGCCGACGCTTCTTTTAAACAGCGCGCTCTCTTCCAAAATCGGTGCGGAGATAAATTCAAAGCCGTAATTTTTAGCTATTCTTGAACAGTTTTCTATAAAATAGAGATACTTTTCACTCTCAGGCGAAAGCATATCTTTCATGCCGCGCAGCGCGTTAATCATTATCTGACTCCATGTCAAGTTTCAAAAATTTTTTTACCTGCGCATGAAGGCTCTCTATACTCTCATGCGCGTTTAAAATTATATACTCTATGCTTGTTTTTTGCAAAACTTTTTCCATGTTTTCCTGAACCTTCAAAAGATACTCTATGCCGCGTTTTTCTATTTTGTCATGCGATTTTGCGCTCATGCGGGATTGCAAAAGAGTTTTGTCTATTTTAATAAAGACGATTTTATCGGGCATTTTACCGCCAAGCGCGAAACCGTTCATGCCAATCAAAAACTCCAAATCGATAGCATTGTTATTTGCAAGCGCGTAAGCGATACCCGATACAAAGCCTCTATCGCTTATGATTAATTTATTTTTATTTGACGCGATTACCTTTGCGTAATGCTCCGCGCGGTCTGCTAAAAACAAAAATATTTCAGCTTCCGCGCTGATATTAAGCTCTTTTTCCAGCAATATAGCTCTCAAGTCCTTACCAAGCCGCGTAGCTCCGGGCTCTTGCGTAATAACGGCGTTAGGATAAATCTCTTTGAGTTTTTCTATCTGCGTGCTTTTACCAGCCGTATCAATCCCTTCAAAAAGCACATACATTAGGCTCTACCTTTGATAAATGCGCTTATCTCTTTGGGATAGAGATGCGAAGCGTTGCCGTTATGCTTCAAAATAGTTCGTATGACCGAAGAGCTTATAAAGGCGTTTTCTAAAGATGGCATGAGGTAAAGCGTCTCTATCTCTTTATTTAAAGAAGCGTTAGCGTATCCCATTTGAAGCTCATACTCAAAATCGCTCACAGCTCTAAGTCCTCGTATTATCGTATATATATTTTTACTCCATGCAAAGTCCACGAGGAGATTTGAAAACGGCTCAACTTCTACGCCTGATATATTTTTTACCGCCGCTCTTGCCATTTCTACTCTTTTTTCAAGCGAAAACATCGGTCTTTTATCGTCAGAATTTGCGACTGCCACCAAAACGCACTCAAACAGCCTTCTGGCGCGTTTTATTATATCTATGTGTCCGTTCGTTATCGGGTCAAAAGTGCCCGGATATATCGCTGTTTTTATCATTTTTCACTCCATCTTTTATATAGCGAATTTGAAATGCCCAGCAAATCAAACCACTTTCCTATAAAAAAATTTTCCATATCTTCCAAAGCGTTAATATTAGCATAAAAACCTGCTGTCGGCGGCGCAATTATGACATTTAAAAGAGACAATTTGTGCATGTTTTCCAAATCTATCGCACTGTAAGGCATTTCGCGCGGAGCAAGCAGCAGCGTTTTTTTTTCTTTTATCATCACAGCCGCGCTTCTTGTTAAAAGATTGTCCGCGATGCCGCATGAGATTTTCGCCAAAGTATTCATGCTGCATGGAATTACCGCCATCAAATCAACTCCAAACGAACCGGAAGCCGTACATTCGGATATGTCAAGATTGTCCAAAAGCTTGAAATTTTCCTCTTTTTCACTTACGATTTGCGCGCTGTCGGTGGCTATCGCAAAAATTTCATACTCTTTGGGCAAAGCGCGTATAAACTTTAGTCCCAATCTAACGCCGCTTGCGCCTGATATGCCGACAACAATTTTTTTCATTTATCACCTTTGACAACTTTGTGGTTAAGGATTTTACATTTTATGAGATTATGATTTGCTTATTGAGATTTTTATGAGAAAACGACACGCGGGCTTTATGAGAAATGAGGTGGATTTTTACATGGCAGAGCAGGGGGTTTAAATTATATTTTTATTGCGGAAATTACGGGCTTACGAAGGGATTTTATGTAAAAACAGGGCAGGGCGCATGAGGCATTTTAGAAATTAAAATTTTTCCATATCGGCATCTCTTCCGTTTCAGGATTGCCTTGCAGCAGCTGATAGGGTTTATATTCTGCTTTATACGCCAGACTTTGGCACTCTTTGACATAATATCCAAGATATATCCAATTCAATCTTTGCTGCTGCGCCAATAAAATTTGCTGATAAATGGAGTATTTGCCAAGCGAAAGCCATGCAAAATCAGGATCATAGAAAAAATATATAGACGAAATACCATCATCGGTAAAATCTATCAAATCAACGGCTATCATTTTGCCGTCTCGAAAATATAAAACTTCTTTGCCGAATTTCCCGCACCCAGCCACATGCAGTTCAAAATAGTTTTTGGGCGTGAGTTCATAATATCTCCACCCTTTTTTCGCGCTCATAAGTTTGTGATATTTTTCGTAAAGCTCCAAGTGTTTGCGCGTAAGTGACGGCTCACAGACGAACATTTGCGTATTTTTATTTTTTTTGAAAACGCGGCGGGCAGAGCGTGAAAATCTGAAGTTTTGCGCGTCAATTCGCAAGTTTACACACTCTTTACACTCTTTGCAATTTGGTCTTGAAAAATACAGCCCGAACCGCCGCCAGCCGCGTTCTACCATTGCGCTGTTCAGCAGGGAAGGGCAGTTTAAAATATATTTGTAGTGCATGGTGCAGTTTCTGCCTTTCAGATATGAACACTCATGCGGAAGCGTTGAAAACTCTATGATTTGCGGCTCTTTCATCTTTTAAGCTTTTAAATATCCGCCTCTTTCATAAACTCTTTAAACTCTGCTCTAAGCCTGCTCTCTTTATCCTCAATCTTTGCAATCGCTTCGTTTTGACGGGGTTTTTTCGCATTTTGCTTTGAAGCTTCGGGCAGTTTTAATTTTTGCTTTAACTCTTTTAAATTGTCAAACATATCGTTCATTGTATCTCCTTTTTAAATATTCGGTAATTATATCAAAATAACGGCAAAAATCGCGCAAAACTTCTCTCATGCAAGTCCGCTTTGCGACAAAAACAGCGCGGCAATGATAAGCGCAGAGCCTGATATCCTGTTTTGAATACGCATAAATTTACTGTCTGTTATGCGTTTTTTCATGAACGAACCAAGCAGGCTATAAGTGCTCATGACTATCAAATCAACGCAAATCAAAGTGGCGCAGATTATCGCAACGCGCATAAATTCGGGCTTTTGCGGCGATAAAAACTGCGGTATAAAAGCCAAAAGAAAAACTGTGGCTTTCGGATTTGTCAAATTAACAAGGCAGGCTTTCCAAAAAAGAGATGAAAATTTAAACGCTTTTTCCATCTTTTCGCGCTTGAAATTTACGCCTGAGGCGCGAAAACATGTTATGCCAAGATAGATAAGATATAAAACGCCGAGCCATTTTATAATGTTATAAAGCGCCGCAGAGGCAGCTATAATGCCGCCAAGTCCGACACAGACGATAAGGATTTGTGCAAAAAGCCCCGTTTGCAGCCCTGCTATCGCAGCGTACGAGCGTCCAAATCCGTAATTTAAAGCGCTGTTTACAGTCGTTACCGCGCCTGCACCAGGAGAAATGCTGATAAGAAACGAAGCTATCAACAGCGTAAGCCACAAATGAAGTTCCATGATTACGCTTTGCCTTTTGTAAATTCTTCGGCTACATTTGCGGCTTCTTTGAGTTTACTGCTGTCAAAATGCGTATAAATGCGCGAAGTGTTGAGGCTCGTATGCCCCAAAGCTTCCTGTACAAGAACGATATCTTTTCGCCTGTGATAGAGCAGGGTGGCGAATGTGTGCCTGAGCATGTGTGCGCCGTTTTTTTCCTTTCTCACACCCGCTATCGCCAGCATTTGTTCAACTATGCGGCTTACGTACGCCTGCGTCAGCCGCGTGCCGTTTCTGTTGCAAAACAGTAGTCCGTCTTTATTCGGCAAGGAGGCATCTATATGCTCTTTCAACTCCTTTTCCACCAAACTTCGCTTTATCAAAACAACTCTATATTTGTTGCCCTTGCCCCTGATCCTAAGCACAAGACAATCTTTCTCTTCAGTTACATCGCGTATTTTAAGCCCCAAAGCTTCAGAAACGCGAATGCCTGTGTATATGATAAATTTTACTATCAGCCTGTTGCGCAAAGCCGCACTTTTAAACGAACATGTCTCTATGGCATCCAAAAAACGCTTCAATTCGTTTTCGTTCATAAATTCGGGCAGTTTTTGACCCTTTACGCCGACAATTCCGCCCCATTGCTTCAACTCTATGCCGTACACATGCGATTTGCCGTCTTCTTCGTTTTGTCTGTCAATATATAAAAAAAAGGATAAAATCGCCATTCTGTGGTTTTTTTTGCTGGCATCGGAAAGCCCGCCCGTACTGCTTGCCAAAAAATCGCTCAAAAGCTCTTCGTCTATCTGCTTCATAGAATAAAGTTTTTGAAAAGTGAGCATATCGTAGAGTTTTCTAAGCGGAATAAAATATGTATTTATACCAGTCAGCCCCGCATTTCTGGCTTGTTTGACAAGTAATTCAAGCTCATTTATATCTTTGGTGTCGGCTGTCAGTTTGAGGATAATTTCTTGGAGGATTTTCGGCTCTTTTAACTCTTTATTTGACAAAGAATTGAGCTTTGCACGCACAAAACGACGAAGCCAAAAGAGCAGGGCGGAGTTGAAATCATCTTCGCAGTCTATGGGAAATTTCATGCTTTCACTTTTTTGTAATTTTATTTTGAAAACTTTCTTTGAAAATTTTACCATATTTTTCTATTTTTAATTCATGTATGCGGAAAAAACGAATATGTAAAATTTTACATAGATTTTTTGGATAAAAATATTACTTGAAAAACGCTGTATATTTTTCAATCAATTTGGCATTTTTTGCAAAATACAAAATATGTAAAATATGGCTATAAGTACCTTAAAATAGAGATTTGATTTTAGCAGTAAAAATGCGCCGCAATAAAGCCGTAAAATAGAGCTTCCCAGAAAAATTCCGTTATTTTGTATTGAAAACTACAATTTTCAAACTTTTTTTTGAGCCTTGCGTGAAACTTATAAAATATAAAACTACTCTAAACTTAAATGAAAAAATTAAATTTATAGTTTTCATGGGCGGCGTAAAATGAATATTCAATATTTACGCCCCGTCATTCCCATCAAAATTTTTACAGACATTGATATTAATCCAGCGGCATTAAAACTTTATATATACATCAATGAACTTTCTTATCTTGGCGGATGCAAAAAATCAAGCGCAACGCTTGCCAAAGAACTTAACACAGATGAAAGAGCTATCAGAAAATATTTGAAAGTTTTGATAGACAAAAAATATCTTGTCAGGACGGTGCGCAAAAATAACGAGCGTATCATTACCCTGCCCGCTTTAGCAGAAAAACCAGATTTTTCACAGTTGCCAAAATATTCATACAAAGACTTTATAGCCGTAATTCAGGACTTTGTAGCCAAAAACGGCATTGTACACTGCGAACTTGCGCAATATAACTCCGAATATGTCGTCAGAGTTGATAATTACAACAATATAAGAATTTTCGACCAGACCGAAGCGAAATATATACGCAAAGACCTATCTAAGCGCATTTGGTATGACATGTATAAAAAACAGGATTACTATATAGACAAATATATAAAACCTTTGCAAGAATTGCGTAAAAAGAAATTAAAGGCAACGCAATGAAAGATATAGTAACGGCACGCATTTCAAGAGTGAAGTTTGAGATTTATAAAATTAATCAGGAACTTGAGGAATTAGAATTTAAAGCGAAAAAAATCAATCGCAAATTAAAAGAAGCGCAGGAAATGAAAGAAAGTTTAGAATATTTTCTGAAAATTCTTGAAAATGAAAGAGGCGAAAATGACTGAAATATTTATAGTTATTGCATATGTATGTTTGGCTTTGGTAGTTGTTTTATGTTGTTTACAAAGAAGGCTTATAACGGAGCATGAGATATTGCAACTTAATGTAAAAATTCGAGCGTTACAAAGAGAGTTGAATACATTACTACGAGAGCGCGAAGCTAAACTGTACTTTATAAGCTTAATAGAGAAAGAATTGACAGAACAAGAACTTGAAATATTTAACAAACTTAAAAGGGGCGAAAATGAGTAAATATAAAGACTCTGTTTATGCATATGATTGCGGATTTTTAGAAGGACTTGGTAAAGCACTTGAAATTTGTAAATCTCTTGAAGAAAATACAGAAATTGATTATATTGATTTAATTAATAAAATAATACAAAAAAGATATGAAAAACTTGATGAAATAAAAAATTCTTTAAAGGTTGCTAATAATGACTGAAACTATATTAATTGTAATTTTAAGCATTTATTCGGCAGCAGTTGTTGTTTTATGCTTTTTGCAAAAAAAGTTTATAAAGAAACTTTTAGGAGAAAATGATGATAAAAGAGAACTCATAGATGTGTTATACCAAAAACTTACGGAGGCGGTTAAATAATGTACTTTTTACTTTGCATATTTATCTTTACAACAGCCTATTTTGCGGGCATTTTGACAGAGAAATACATAAAAAGCAGACAAAAAAGCGTTTATAACGCTATTTTAATACAGTTTTTAACAAATTTTATAGGAGCAAAAATATGACTGAACTTGAAAAATTACATGAGCAGTTAAGAGCTATACAAGAATTACCGCTTACAAGCGCAAATTATTTGAAAATCTTAGTTTTAAAAGAAAAAATAAAAAAACTTGAAAGGAGCAAAAAAAATGAACTCAAACGATTTGAAAGACAAAACGGTTAAAAATCCGAGCTTTTGGACAACATTGGGTGCTATTGTAGCAAGTTTTATTGCAGGCGATAAAACGCAGGGTTTTAGCTTTGTATTGCAGCTTTTTAGTGCAATTTTTGGCGGTTAATTGACTGTGGGTGCGATTATGCGAGGGAAAACGGGCTTTTCGAAGCGCGTGTGGGCGGAAGTCAATTTCATTTTTGCGGGCGGTCGTAACACGCCCGCTTACTTTTATGAGGTAAAACATAAAAACGGAAATGAGAAAAAATAATATAAGGAACTGAAAAAATGAGTGAGATACAAGAGACGACACTTGAAAATGTAATTGAAAAAGCAGTTATAAGAGCGAAAGAGCAGTTGGAAGGCTTTGAAAAAGAGGAATTTTTGGAAACCGATACAAAAATTAATGACGAGACAATAGAAACCGAGAAGCCAAAGAGTAAATTAATTTCCGCCCTATTCTGCTTTATAGCAGTCGGTGGCTTATTTTATACCATATACAGAATTAAAAGAGGTAAAAATGGGACGGCTTAAAAAGCAGGTAAAAACAGAGATAAAACAGGAATTGGAAGGTGAAAAAAGCGATGGAATACCTTATATTGATATTGACAGCGATACTGCTTATAATGCAGATAACGAATATACTTACACACAACTTGAAAGTATGACAGCAAGGCAACTTGCGGAGATTGCAGAAAATTATATCAATGCGAGCGCGGAAACGATTGTAAAGTGGAGCAAAAAAGATATTATAAAGGTTATTCAAAACAAAGGTTATGACAAAGAACCAAAAGCGCGCATAAGAGACAAAGCAGATACACGAAACCTTGTAAACAGCGTTTTAGACTTTTTAGAGAGCGTAAAATTTGACAGAGATGAAAAAAAACTATACAAGCCGTTAAAAGAAGTATTTGCTAACAATAGCGTAAATTTGATTGAAGAAAAAACGCAAGGTGCGGATATGCACGGCGCAAGCAAAGTAATCGTAGCAATTACAGGCGCGCTATTGCTTACGGACGCGTTAATAGGCTTTAAGAATTTAGGAACTTTTTACAAAAAAATCAAAGAAAAATTTAGCAAAAAGACTGAACATGAGACAAAACAAGCAAAATAGCATTACAACTGTAATTGGCAAAAAAGGAAGCGGTAAATCAACACTTGCCGAGATAATATCTGTATGTGATGACAAGCCTAAAATTATAATCGATCCGCGTATGCAATTTCACAGCGATGTTAAAAGGCGAGTGATTTTTAGAAATGTAGAGAAACTAAAACTTACGCTTTTAGATATTGATAAATTCAAAGAGTTTTACAATAGGCGATTGGAAATTGTATTACATACAGATGATGAAACCGAAGTTGAGAAACTCTTTGAATTTGTTTATAGGTATATGCAAAAAATAACGCTTGTAATTGACGAAGTGGATATGTTTTGCAATGCTTACACACAAAACAGCAGTTACATTTACAAGCTAATCAATTTCGCGCGGCACAAAGAGATAAATATTATAACTACAAGTCGCAGGCCCGCAAATATAAGCCGTAGCTTAACAGCAAACACGGATACTTTTTACTTTGCACGGATTAGCGAACCGAATGATTTGGATTATGCTAATAAGATACTTAATAAGGAGGTAATCGAAGCTATTGGAAACTTAGAAAAATTTGAGTTTATCAAATATACAGAGGAAACTAATGAGTCGGTGAAGCTTAAAACTACACTTAATAATATTGAAATAATAGACAGCTTATAAGGAGCAAAAAATGGCATTAGAGCTTAATGAAGAAAACAAAGCAGCTATCAAATCAGGGATAGTATCAGGTTTAGTACTATTTGTACTTTTAAAAATATCAAAAAAAGTTTTTGGAATTACAGCAAAGGCATAAAAATGGAAACTTTTAAAAATACAGCATATTGGATAGATAAAGTTATAACAGCAGCAACTTTAATTTTAGTATCAGTAATATCACAAAAAATCAATAATAGGAAATAAAAATGGCAAGAGTTTATAATCGTAGAGAGGGAACTATAAATTATGAGGCGGGCGTACAAAAAACGCTTGAATTATCAAGGAATTATCATATTGAAAAATATGTTTTAAAA
>JAITAB010000051.1 GCA_031284315.1 Campylobacteraceae bacterium | reverse complement strand
GGAGTTAATGTCGGATACAGGTATGGGTTTTAACTGCTCCTTAAATTTGGGATTTTTCCGCAGTCGGGTAGATTGCGAAAAACCCCGATATTTACATGTGAATCTTTAAAAATTATCGGCGCGGCGGGGAAATTCATAAAATCTTAATTCTTAGATTGCTATAATCACCCATAAATTTTTAAAAACAGGGCTTAAAATGTCTGATATTTTTCTCTTTACAGGTCTTATTTCCGATAATCATACATGGCTTGTGCTTTCACAGATGCTTATTGTTACCGTTATTATTCTTGCGCTGGCAAAAGCCGCAACTTCATCCATGCAGCTTGTGCCAAGCGGCGCGCAAAATGTGATGGAAGCGTTTTTAGAAGGCATCATAAAAGTAGCTTCTGATGTTGTTGGAGAAGATGTAGCAAGAAAGTATCTGCCGTTGGCGGCGACAATCGCTCTTTTTGTTTTTGTCTCAAACATGATAGGAGTTATCCCTGGATTTGAAGCCCCAACAAGCAATATCAATATAACTTTACCGTTAGCTTTAATGGTCTTTTTTTACTACAACTTTGAGGGCATCAGAGAAAACGGCTTTGTGAAATATTTCAAACACTTTTTAGGACCAAATCTCTTTTTGTCTCCGCTCATGTTTCCGATAGAAATTATCTCGCATATTTCAAGGATAATATCGCTCTCTTTCCGACTTTTCGGAAATGTCAAGGGAGACGATTTGTTTTTGATGGTTATACTCTCTCTTGCTCCATGGGTTCTGCCTGTTCTGCCTTTCTTTATTTTGGTATTTTTCGGCGCTTTGCAGGCTTTCATTTTTATGATTTTGACCTATGTCTATTTGGCGGGCGCGGTACAAATCAGTGAAGAGCATTAAAGCGTAAAATTTGCGAAAACCATATATTGAATTTTTAATCAGCTTTTTGCTTGGAGTTTCATGGGCGTTCGTATTTTTGGGCGCTGCTCTGTTTTTTATAATTTTTTCGCAATTTGGTTTTTTTGCGGGACTCCTTGGTATTTTTATCGGCGCTATTCTGGGGCTTTTTATGGTTTTAATAGTAGAGACATTCAGCATACAAATGCAAAAATTGGAAGAGTTAAAACGGCAAACAAAACTGCTTGAGAAGTTATCTAAAAAAGATGACGGCGTATCTGATAACTGACCCGAAGTTTTATACAAAAGACTCTGATTTTATTGCCGCTAAATTGCATGAGATTTCAAAAAAACATAAGATAGATTATGCATGTTTAAGAGATAAAGCGGCAAAAGAGTGTGAAAAGACGGCAAAAGCCTTTATCGCCGCATGCAATGATTTAAATATCAAGCCTATTTTACATACTTTTTGGCGTCAAGCGGCAGTTTTGGGAGCTTACGGCGTTCATTTTGCCGCGAATGATTTTAAAAATATCCCTTTGGCAAAAGCGGAAAATCTTTTTGTAATTGCAAGCGCGCACTCATTAAGCGAAGCGGAGGAAGCGGCGTTTTTTTTGGCTGATTTTGTAACCGTAAGCCCTGTTTTTTATACTCCCAATAAAAATGAACCTCTTGGTTTAGAGAAGTTAAAAGAAATAACGGCTAAAATACCAAATAAATGTATCGCGCTTGGCGGTATCCTGAAAGAGCGCCAAATACAGATGTGTAAAGAGGCGGGAGCCGTTGGGTACGCGTCAATTCGCTATTTTTTACAATAAGGGTTTATTATGTTTGAAACTATCATCGGTCTTGAAGTTCACACGCAGTTAAATACTAAAACAAAGATTTTTTGTTCATGTCCTACGAGTTTTGGCGAAAAGCCCAATACAAATGTATGTCCCGTTTGTCTTGGACTTCCGGGCGCGCTTCCTGTTTTAAATAAAAAAGCCGTCAAAAAATCCATATCTTTTGGGACGGCTATCAATGCGACAGTAAACAAACGCTCCATTTTCAATAGAAAAAATTACTTTTATCCCGATCTTCCGAAAGCTTATCAGATAAGCCAGTTTGAGATTCCTATCGTTGAAAAGGGAGAAATTTATATAAATTTAACGGACGGCACAATAAAAAGGATAGGCGTAACAAGGGCGCATTTGGAAGAGGACGCGGGCAAAAATGTGCATGAAGCAAATTTTAGCGGCATTGATTTGAATCGCGCCGGCACCCCGCTTTTGGAGATAGTAAGCGAGCCTGACCTTAGAAGCTCCGAAGAGGCTGTTTTATATCTTAAAAAAATTCATGCCATATTGAGATATCTTAATATCAGCGATGCCAACATGCAAGAGGGCAGTTTCCGCTGCGATGCAAATGTATCCATAAGGCCAAAAGGCGACACGAAGCTATATACAAGAGTGGAGATAAAAAATTTAAACTCATTTAAGTTTATACAAAAAGCTATAGATTACGAAGTGGAACGGCAAAGCGAAGCATGGACGGACGGAGTTTATGATAAAGAGGTAGTGCAGGAAACGAGGCTTTTTAGCATAGAAAGCGGCGAGACAAGAAGCATGAGAAATAAAGAAGACAGCGCGGAGTACCGCTATTTTCCCGACCCTGATTTGCTGCCTGTCATATTGAGCGAAGAGATGTTAAACGAAGGCAAAAAAATACCCGAGCTTCCGGACGAAAAAAAAGCGCGCTATATAAAGGATTTTGGCATAAAAACTTATGATGCCGAAGTTATCACAAGTTCCGTTGAGTTAGCCAAATATTTTGAAGAGATGATACAATCAGGCGCTAGCGCAAAAAATAGCGTGAGTTGGCTTAGCGTTGAACTTTTGGGACGGCTTGGCGGCGCGGGAGTTGAAAACTCGCCTGTTAAATCCCAAAAATTAGCCGAATTGGTAAAACGCATAGAAGACGGCACGATAAGCGGAAAAGCGGCCAAGGATATTTTGGACTTTTTGATGCAAAATGATGAAAATGTGGACAGCGTCATTGAAAAGCTCGGACTTAAACAGGTGAGCGATGACGGCGCGATAATAGCCATTATAGATAAAATTTTGGAAGCTAACGCCGATAAAGCCGCAGAGCTTAGAAACGGCAAGGATAAGCTTTTCGGGTTTTTTGTGGGATTAGTCATGAAAGAGAGCAAAGGCGCGGCAAATCCCGCAAAAGTCAATGAACTTTTAAAAACAAGGCTCTAACATGGATATAGCGGTAATCGGCGGCGGCAAATGGGGGCAGGCTCTGCACTTCGCGTTTTTGCAAAATCATAACAGCGTTATCACTTCAAGGACGCCAAAAAATATAGCGCATTTTGTAAGCCTTGATGAAGCGTTAAGCCGCGAATATCTTGTCATGGCGCTGCCCGCGCAGATTGTCGGCAAATGGCTGAAAGAAAATTTCAAATACAACAACCAAAAAGTATTAGTTGCCGCAAAAGGTATAGAAGCGGACAGCGGGCGGTTTGTGAATGAAATTTTTTCAAGTTTTGTCCCTGAGGATAATTTTGCCTATCTGTCTGGTCCCTCATTTGCCGCCGAAGTCATGAAAGCGCTGCCTACGGCTTTGGTGGTAAGCTCCAAAAATATAAATTTGGCAAAAGAGTTTTGCGCGTTTTTTCCAAATTTTATCAAATCCTACGCGGATAGCGATATAGTCGGCGCAGAAGTAAGCGGCGCGTATAAAAATGTCTTAGCGATAGCAAGCGGCGTGTGCGACGGGCTAAATCTCGGGCTTAATGCAAGAGCGAGCCTCATAGCAAGAGGACTTGTTGAAATGCAAAGATTTGGGTTGAGTTTCGGCGCAAAAGAGGCTACATTTTTGGGACTTAGCGGCGCGGGAGATCTGTTTTTGACCGCTTCTAGCGTGCTTTCGCGCAATTACCGCGTAGGAGAAGCTCTTGCCAAAGGCATAAAGCTTGACGAAATTTTGAAAGAGTTAGGAGAGGTGGCGGAGGGAGTTTTAACTTCAAGAGCTATAAGCAAGATATCCAAAGAGAGAAATATCTACACTCCGATAGCAAGAGAAGTGAGCTTGATTATAGACGGAAAATCTCCGCTTGAGAGTTTGAAAGATTTGCTTGTATGAGAGGTTTACATGCTGATTAAAAATGCCAAAATAGCAGGTGAAAAAACACTTAAAAGCGTCCTTTTGCAGGATGGTAAGATAGTCAAAATAGCGGACAAAATAGAGAGCCTTGACGAAACGATAGACGCTAAGGGCGCGTATTTGCTTCCGGGTCTTATAGATTTGAATGTAAGGCTAAAAAATGATACGCTAAATCAAAAAAACTTGGATACTCTCTCCAATGACTGCGCCAGAGGCGGAGTTACGACTTCGCTTATTACGCCTGATTTCCTGCCGCGCCTTGATAATGAAAGCTTTTTGGAACTTTTAAGCGCAAAAGCCGATACTCTAAATACCACCGTGCTTTTGTCCGCGCCTTTGGTAAACGAAGAGACAAATAAACTCAACAATATAGCCACTTTGATAGAAAACGGCGCGGTTGCAGTGTGGGGCAAATCGCATGTAAATTCAAACTTCATCAGGCGCGGCATACAGTACGCCAAAATGAAACAAACGCTTTTCATGGTAGAGTGTTATGATGACGATTTGGACGATAACGGCGTCATGAATGACGGCAAAACCGCATTCAAACTTGGACTTCCGGGCATCTCAAAAGTATCTGAAACCAGCGAAGTTGCAAAACTTTGCGAGATAGCGGGTTATTATGACACGCCGATACTTTTCCGCACGCTCTCATCAAAGCGTTCGGTTGAATTGGTCAATGGCACGAAAAACGCTTACGCCGAAGTTTCTATACACCATTTGCTTAAAAATGACGCGAGCTGCGATGATTTCAACACTTATGCAAAAATCAAGCCGCCATTGCGCGATGAAAATGAACGCCAAAAATTGATAGAAGAGTTGAAAAAAGGCAATATAGATATTTTAACTTCTGCGCACTCTCCGCGTTCTATTTTATATAAAGATGTGGCTTTTGAAGAGGCGGCGTACGGCATACACGCAGTTTGTGATTATCTGCCGCTCATTTTTACATGTTTGATTGATACGAAGTTGATAAACATGGAGCAGATGATAGATTTGACCAGCAAGACGCCCGCAAAGGTTTTAGGATTAAAAAGCAAAGGCGGGATAAAAGAAGGATTTGACGCGGATTTGGTCATATTTGACACTTTGAGCGAAGAAAAACTGAAAGTATCAGACTCCATATATTCGGGACAAACGCTAAAAGGCAAAGTTTTAAAGACGATAGCAAAAGGAAAAGTCGTTTATAACAGCCCAGCGTAAATACGCATGCGGCTTGCATAAAGCGGACAGTGTGGAACAGCGAAATACTTCCTTCCGTCATTCCCGTTTCCTTTCGTCATTCCCGCGCCCGAACGACAAGCGAAGCGCATATCGTGAGGGAAGGCGGGAATCCATACATGACGCATGTATATAATTTGGATACCCGTATTCACGGGCATGACATAGAGGATTGTCATTCCCATTTCCTTTCGTCATTCCCGCGTAGGCGGGAATCCAAACCCTTGCCGTTCCCGCGTTCCATTCCATCATTCCCGCGCCCGAACGACAAGCGAAGCGCATATCGTGAGGGAAGGCGGGAATCCATTCTTTGCTCAATATTTTAATGTCTAAAAAATATAAAAATTAGTAGTTTTATTATTTTATTTCTGTTTTTTGTTTTTCTTTTTGGATTCCCGCTTTCGCGGGAATGACGAAAAAAACATCTATCGCAAAAGAAGCGCCGCACGGGGCAGCCGACTTGAACGCTCACACATGCGCTAACGCCCGTTCTTCGCCGAATGCAAACGCTTTCAATATATCTGTCGTCAAAAAATCCAAATAGATATTTTTCCGTTTTCGAGTCTTTGACTATGTTTTTTATCCAAATAGAGCGAACTTTGATTTCGCCGCCGTTTTTGTATAAAAATGCGTAAAGCCTCTTGGCTTCGGTTTCGCCGAGTACGCCGCTGATTTCGCCATAAGTAAAATTAAAAGGGTCGCTGATAATATCGGCAATGGGGATTGGATTGTGATTTTTCATAATTAACCTTTGAGGCATAAAAGGCTGTTCCCGTTTGCGGAGCCTCAATCCGAGATTTACAGAAAAAGCCGATAAGGATTAATTATAGAAAGTATTTTATGGCGTTAATTGTAGCGTTATTTTCTTAAAAAATATGTCGGCAGTTTTAAAAAATTTTTGCGCTAATTTTCTATCACACTTGATGAGCTTTCTGTAGCGCTTGCGCAGAAATACCAAAGAGGGATAAAAATACATGCACGACAAATCGTATTTGAGTATAATCAGGCGTTTGATTTGATTATCTTCCAATATCCGTTTTTATCCGCGCCTTCGCGGGCGATGATGTTTCTCTATTTTAGCTGTTTTATATTGTTCTCTATGGTTCGTCTTGATTTATCTAATTTATTTGCGATTTCAACGATAGATATATGCGGATTTTCCTTTATCAAGTCTATTATATTTTGTTGAAACGCATTTACACCACCATTTACACCACCGATTACACCACCGATTTCGCCTTTTTCATACTTTTCACGGAATTGAATAGCGGCGTCTTTTAGGGCTGTGAGCATAAATTGCGTGAAAATGCCGCTGTCATTGTTGGATGTAGATCGGCGAATGGCGCGATAGTAATCGTTTTGCCTCTGTGCTACGATGCTTTCTACCGGCAGCCATGCAAAAATCTGATTTTCCTGATAGAGCAATAAAGATTGCCACATGCGCCCCATGCGACCGTTGCCATCGGAAAACGGATGTATAAATTCAAATTCATAATGAAAAATGCAGCTTTTGACTACCTGCGGCAGCGGTGCGGTTTTGACCCATTCTATCAGTTCAGCCATAAGCGTCGGTACTCTTTGCGCAGGAGGCGCGACATGTATCGGCGTTTTGCCGCTAAATACGCCGACTCGGTCTGTTCTATATCTGCCCGCCGTTTGTATTAAGCCTTTCATAAGCAATGCATGCTGTTTTAGCAAATCCTTTTCATTGTGCGGATTACACTCAAGTAGTTCGTCATAAGCTAAAATGGCGTTTTTTACTTCGGTTATATCTTTTTTTGGACATTTTACGCGCTTGCCGTCCATAATATCCGTAACTTGCTCTATCGTCAGAGTATTTGCTTCTATCCACAATGACGAGTGAATGGTTTTTTATCCTGTTTTCGCGGCGGAGCATAGGCGTTAAGGCTCGTTCGCGGATTATGTCGATTCGCTCCAATATCGCCGCAAGTTCGTATGAGAGATTTAGTATTTCGGGCGTTATCGTATATACCGGTTTATAATCATTCATAAATTTTACTCTTGCATACCTGCTTATAAATTTTAAAATTAGATATTAGCAAATGTATTTATAAACTCTCTTAAAATTCATAATAAATCCTTGAGAGATAGAGCCCGCATGGGAGCAGAGCTTTGGTAAAAACGCGCTTTTTTTTGTCTATTTGCGCTCGCAAATCTTCAATGTGCAAAGCGCCTTCTTGGACGGCTAAGGCGGCGGCTGTCATCATTCTGACCTGCGAGCGTAAAAAGCCCTCGGCTGCAAATCTAAAAACTAAAAAGTTTTTATGCGTATAAACATCCGCTTTGTATAAACTCCTTATATCGCTCTTTGTCGGACTGCCCGTTTTTTTGAAAAAGCCAAAATCATGAGCGCCGACAAAAAGCGAAAGAGTTTTGTTTAGAAGCGGCAGGTCAAATTTTGGCAAAAAAAGCGCGTAATCGCTCAAAAAAGGGCTATATTTGCCCGTATAACATACATATCTATACACTCTCTTTTTCGCGTCAAACCTCGCATGAAAGCTTGAAATGGATATTTTTCTTACAAATATATGAGGAGAAAGGAGGCAATTTAGCGTATTTTGAAATTTTTGCAAATCATTCCAAAACGGCGGAATATCTACATGTACGACTTGATTTAACGCATGAACGCCTCTGTCGGTGCGCGAACTGCCAATCGGTTTTGAAGTTATGCCAAGCTCTTTTAGCGCGAAAATAATTTTGTCCATGACGGCGGTTTTGTTCGGCTGCTGCTGAAAGCCTTGAAATTTGCTCCCGTCATAGCTAATATAGAGAAAAACTCTCATCTAAAAACGCTTTAAAATCTTCTGTTTGAATGTTATAAAAGAGAGCGAAAATGCCGCGCCGAATACTAAAATAACGCCCGCTATCGGATGAAATTGCTGCAGCAGCATCACGGCGGCAAAGTAGGCGGTTATGACGGAAAAGACATAAAAATAGATGCCGTTTCGCTCATATCTGTATGTAACTATGCCGAACGAAAGCGCGAAAAGCGCGGTAGCGAGCGGAAAAAGCGCGATAAGCATGTAAAATACAAAATCTTTTGCCTTTTTTTTGTCATTAAATATGTCAAGCCAGTATGTTTTTATGCTTTCTATGTCTTCCATGCCGCTGTTTATGAGCGCGCGCAAAAACATCGTCTCAAAGTCAAGCTGATTGATGCTTTCGGCGGTTATATCATACGCTTTGCCGAATTTTAATTCAAGGCTTATTTCGCCTTGATCGTTGCCTATGAAAGCTTCCGAAGCGGAGATAACTCTATCTTTTTCCTCTTCGTTTTGATACATGACTATCTCTTTGTAATAATCCTTGCCCGAGTCGTTTATAAAGACAAACCAGTCTGAAAATTTTTGACCAAATTCGGTGGCTTCTATATTGAAACGCGCTTCGGCTTTTTTGTAATCTATAAAATTTGCTTGAAGCTCCTTTGAAAGCGGCATCAAAACAAGCACATTGACAATCAAAAAAGCGGAAAGCAGCGTAGAGACGGCAAGGAAAAAATTGGCTATTTTTTGAGGCGAAAATCCGAGCGAAAACAGTACTATCGTCTCATTTTCGCGGGATAATTTAAACAAAACCACCGCCAGCGCGATAAAAAAGGTAATCGGCAGCGTGAAGATTAACACTTTGGGCAGTAAAAACATATATAGTTTGCTAAGCTCAAAAAAAGTAATCTTTATAACGGAAGTGATACGCGCTATCTGTATAAAATAGATAACGGAAGTGATGAAAAAAAGCGTGAAAAAAAGCGAGCCGAATACCGATACAAATTGACTTAAAAGATAATGGTTTGACTTATTCATGCGTATGCTTTAATATGTCGCGCCGCCGCGCTTTGTCTGCAAAGATTTGGATTGCCGTACTTTGCTCGCAATGACGGAATGGTTTGGATTCCCGCCTTCCCTCACGATATGCGTTTCCTGCGGAAACTTGTCGTTTGGTCGCGGGAATGACATAGTGTGGCGCGGGAATGCGCTTTTTCGCCTGCGTATAAATGACGGAAGGGAACGATAGAATGACAAAATGGCTGATAGAATGATGCAAAGCGTGCATGTATCTTTTTTTTGTATAAGAAATAACAAAAAGATTTGGATTGCCGTACTTTGTCCGCAATGACGGAATGGTTTGGATTCCCGCCTGCGCGGGAATGATGAAAGGGTGTGCATGTATGCGTTTTTTTGCTCGCGCGGGAATGGCATAGTTGTGTACGGGAATGACGGAAAGGAATGGATTACTTCGCTCCTTTTTGTCATTCCCGCGACCGAACGACAAGCGAAGCGCATATCGTGAGATTGGGGTCCCCAAAAGC
>JAITAB010000007.1 GCA_031284315.1 Campylobacteraceae bacterium | reverse complement strand
GTCATTCCCGCGCGAGCGATACGCGTCAGCGTCATCGCGAGGAATGCGGGAATCCAAAAGGAATTAAAAAAACGATAAAAGATAAAATTAACATCTGAATAAATATCTCATCGTTTATTTTTTGCTTTCTTTCATAGTTTGAAATCATTTTTAATTTGGATTCCCGCCTTCCCTCACGATATGCGTTTCCTGCGGAAACTTGTAGTTCGGTCGCGGGAATGACATAATGGGGTGTGGGAATGACGGAAAGAGTGCATATGTTTCGCGTTAGATGCGGGAATGACAATCCTCTATGTCATACCCGTGAAAACAAGCGAAGCGCTTTTGCAAAGCAAAATGTTTCCTCGAAAACAAGCGAAGCGTTTTTGCGAAGCAAAATGTTTCATAGAAAACAGGTATCCAAATTTTATATATATCTGTGCATGGAATGGATTCCCGCCTTCCCTCACGATATGCGTTTCCTGCGGAAACTTGTCGTTCGGTCGCGGGAATGACGAAGTGTGGTATGGGAATGACGGAAAAAAAGCGTGCAAAAATCGTATCGCAGAGCGAAAATGCCGCAAATGCAGGATAATGGCATGCAAACATTTATGCAAAAATGTATTTGGCATTTGCAAAAACGGCAAAAATTATGCGCCGATAAATGCTAAATAGTCAAATTATTTTTTAGGATTTTATTTATTTGAAGACATTCGGCGCAAAATTACTCCGCTTTCAATGTGCCGCGTATATGGAAATTGGTCAAAAAGCGCAAAATGGGCGATTTCGTGCGTTTTGACAAGCTCTTTCAAGTCGCGCTCAAGCGTTTGGGGATTGCATGAGATATAGATAATATTCGCAAATCCCTTCACAAATTCCCTCGAAATATTATCCAATCCTGCGCGCGGCGGGTCAATCAGCGCATGCGTAAAATCATAAGCGAAAATGTCCATGCCGCCGAGCCTTTTAAATTCGCGCACTCTTCCGAGCGCACATGTCAATTCTTCGGCTGAAAGCCTTGCAAATTCTATATTTTGCACGCCGTTTAACGCCGCATTTTGCTTCGCCGCATTTATGGAAGTTTTTGAAATTTCAGTCGCCAAAACTTTTTGAAACAGCGATGCAAGCGGTATCGTAAAATTGCCGTGTCCGCAGTAAAGTTCAAGCAAATCCGCCCTTTTAGCCGCAAAAATTCTGTCCAAAATCCACCCAATTATCTGCTCATTTACGCCGCGGTTGGGCTGTGAAAAAGAGCCTTCATGGAGATTGTAAAAATATCTTTCTCCATTTGTGTCAAGATATTCTTTCACAAAATCGCCGTTTACGGATATTTTTACATTTTTGCTTCTGCCGATAAGTTTTACGTCAAGAACGCACTCCTCTGCCGCGCTCTGCCAAAAACTGTCAAGCTTTTTATGATAAAGCAAAACGGCAAGCGTTTCGTCATGAGAGCTTAAAAATTCAACGCCGAAAAGATTTTTCCGCAAAATCTCGTTTTTTTCTATATATGCAAGCAGTTTTGGCATCAAATCGTATATTTTTTCATCAGTTTTAGGACACTCGGCTATAAGCGCTCTGCTCTTTTCATGCAATCCATGCATGGCATAAGAGATAGCGTCTCCATCGTGATAAATCATAAATTCCGCACGCGAACGATAATGGCTTTTTTTGGAAGAAAACCACTCAAAATTTTCTATCCCAAAAGAGCCGAATAAATCGCGCATGTAGTCTATCTTAAACTTTTTTTGCTCTTCATAATCCAACTCATAAAGCGTACAACTGCCGCATTTGCCAAAATTTTCACAAATCATTTTTTTACTCTACTTGCGTAAAAACCAGCATGCTGTTTTTAAATCTACTAAATCAATCATGTCTTTATCTGAAATGCTATTGTAAAGACCTATTTTAAATGCAGTGTTTTGCGAATAAAAAATATCATAATGATTACAAGGGTGCAAAGCACCATTGGCACGAGAACTATCATAATCATATCTAAAATAGCCGTCTTCCATTAATAGCAATTCTTGCAATAGTGGATAAAAATCCTTGCTCGTTTCATTATAATTGCTTATATATACATCAAAAAAATCGTCTATATTTTGAATGTTTACATCACATGCTTCGTTGATAAAGGCTATAATTTCAGATGTTACTCTACTATCAACATTGCCTACATTATTTTTTAAGGAAAAAGAGTACTCATCGCCTTCTTTTTTTATCGTAAATGGAAAAATTATAGAAAAGTATTTATTTTTAGAAAAGAAAAATAATCTGCTCATTTTATCTGCATATAGTGTAATTTTATAGTCTGAACTTTTGACACTAATATGAGGATATATTGTTATAAATTTAACAACATTCATGAGCAGTTTAATCACATCAAATTTATTTTCTATTGGTTCAAAAAAATCTTTTTTATCTTGTTCTGAAGTAATAAAAAACTCATATCTTCCTGTCATTTTATAAGCCAATTAGAATAGATGTATAAAATTCTTCGATCTTTTTTTTGAGTTCATCTTCGGATTGAGGTTGCCGTAGGTACAATTCTATATACTTTTTTATTCGCTCTATATATTTATGCGGTATTTTTAAATCATTACATATTTTTTCAATTATATCAATAGAATTTCTACTATTGTATTGAATAATGCGCTCTTCTATTTTTTTCTTTTCCTCATCTGTTGGTTCTTCTAAACTCATTTGCCCCAATCTTTTTATCTCATCCAATGCTTGCTCTATATTTGGCAAAACATCACCATTGTATTCTTCTATCACCAATAAATATGTTTTCAAAAATGATCTGCTTATCATCATATATAGCGCATTTCTAAAGCTAATTGATGTAATCAGTTTAGTAGTGATGCAAATAACAAATGAAAACTCTAAGCCTTTAACATTATTTCTATTGCTAAGAAATACATGATCTTTAAGTTTTTCTTTGGTTTCGTAAGATTTATTAACTTTCCAATCAAAAGCTTCATTAATTTTTTTATCTAACAAATCAAACATTTCATATAGACTGTTATCGTCATTAGGAAACATTATCGCTATATCGTCAGGCAATACAGTAGTATGTTCTTTCGCGATTTGTCTCATAGTATTAATAATTTTTTCAATTATTAAATCTCGCTCTTTGTTGCATTTTACAATTTCTATGCTATCAATATTATCTATGTTGTCAACATCATCAAATCTATTAATTGGCTCCCTCTTTATGATGAGTTTATGTTCTTGCTTTTCTACGGAATAACCACAAGCTTTCAAACCATCTTCATTTAGCCATCTAATCTTTTCTTTTTCAAATAGTCCCATACCCAATCCATGAGCAAACATCAGCGTTTTTGGATCCGTCCTATAACATTTTTTTAACAAAAAATCTATTTCTATGTTAGGTTCAATATTTTTATCAAAAATAGATTGAAAAATATCGCCAGCTATATAAACCTTTTTTTTAGTTACTACTTCACATAAATCAAAAAAAATCTTATTAAAATCTTGACTTTCATCAATAAATATATAGTCGAAGGCATAATTCATCTCATTTGATCCTTGACTCTTGATCTCTTTTATCGCATTTTCGCAAACATTACCAAAGTCTGAATCATTATAATATGTTGAAAAATTAATCTTATAATAATCACATATATATCTATAAATACCTGAATTTTTATCATTTCTGGAACCCCAAGCGTGAACGCACCATAACCTTTCATTCCATTTTATTTGTTCTTCAACTTTCATAAAATTAAAAAAATCTGGAATTCTATGTAATAAATCATTGGCTAAAATTTTACTATAACAAGTAAAAGCTATCTTTGATTCTTTTTCATTGACATATAAATCTTTTAATTTATGCAATAAAAGTTCTGTTTTTCCCGTGCCTGATAATCCTTGTATTACTGTTCTACGGCTATCGTTTTGCTGATAAATAAATTCTGTTTGCTTGCTATCAAATAGTATGATATTTTGCTTAATTTTATCTAAAACATTATTTGGGATATCGTCTGTAAATTTTTCAACATTATTTATGCTGCCTATTAATAATGAAATTAGTAGTTTAGATGTTCTTTTGTCTTTTTCAACATCTAATTTACTTTCTCTAAATATTTCATCAAATTGAAAATTATTGTCTCCATAAACCTCTTTTTTATAAATTATTTTTTCTTTCCATTCTCTAGTTCTTCCAATGATTTTTTTATACTCATATTTATCTGATATTGAAGCCAAATCTTCTGCAAAATCCTCTACAAATTCATTAAATTTGGATATATCATCATTGTTGCCATAATTTAAAAAAATGATTTTATGTTTTGGGATCAATATTATTAGAGCATTATCATAGTCGTAAGTATATTTTTTATTACCAAGAGAACGCTTAATTACATAAATTTGTTGTTGTTTTTCTTTTGCATATAACTCTATATCATTAGTTATATTTTTACTTGTGTCATCATACCCATCAATATTGAAGTAAAAAAAAGTATTTTCATTCATAAAATATGCCTTATTTTATTTTTCAGAGATTTTACCATATAAAACATAAAATACAATTTTTAGTTATACTGTATAAATTAGCTATGTCGCAATCTTTCAAAAAAGATTGCGACATAAGTCAATTCGTCAATTCATACTCTTTTATGAGGTTGAAATTGAGATATTTATAAATATTTGCCTCTTTGCCTGCAAGTTTTTTGGGGACAATGCTTAGATATTCTTCTTTGCTCGGCACTCTTCCCAAAAGCGCGCATACAGCCGCAAGTTCCGCGCTTCCGAGATATACTTTTGCGCCCGCCCCCATTCTATTGTCAAAATTCCTTGTGGAAGTTGAAAAAACTACGGCGTTGTCTCTAACTCTGGCTTGATTTCCCATGCAAAGAGAACATCCAGGTATCTCTATTCTGGCTCCAGCCGCGCCGAAAAGCGCGTAATAGCCCTCTTCTATCAATTGCGCCTTATCCATTTTTGTCGGCGGCGCTATCCATAAAGCTGCAGGAGTCTGTCCTTCGTTTTTCAATATTTCGCCCAAAGCTCTGTAATGCCCGATATTGGTCATGCAGCTTCCGACAAAAACCTCATCTATTCTTTTTTCTCTATTTTCGTCCGCTAAAATCTCGCTCAATGCCGCCACATCGTCAGGGTCGTTCGGACAGGCTAATATCGGCTCTTTTATCTCATTTAAGTCAATCTCTATAATAGCCGCGTATTCGGCATTTTTATCCGCTTTCAACAAAATCGGATTTTTCAGCCATTCTCTCATTTTCTCAGCCCGTCTTTGCAGAGTCTGCGCATCTTTGTAGCCCGCTTTTATCATGGACTCTATCAAAGCTATATTTGAGTTCAGATACTCTATCACAGGCTCTTTATTCAAATCCACACAGCATGCGGCGGCGCTTCTCTCAGCCGAAGCGTCTGAAAGCTCAAACGCCTGCTCTACTTTCATATCGGGTAGTCCCTCTATCTCCAAAATCTTCCCTGCGAATATATTTTTTTTATTTTTTTTAGGAACGGTAAGCAAGCCATGTTTTATCGCATAATACGGAATAGCGTTTACCAAATCCCTAAGAGTGATGCCCTCTTGCAGTTCGCCCTTAAATCTTACAAGCACGGATTCGGGCATATTTAAAGGCATAAATCCCGTAACCGCCGCAAACGCCACAAGTCCTGAGCCTGCGGGAAACGATATGCCGATAGGAAATCTCGTATGGCTGTCTCCGCCCGTTCCTACGCTGTCAGGCAAAACCATTCTGTTTAGCCATGAGTGTATGACGCCGTCTCCCGCTTTTAAGCTGACGCCTTTTCGCGATGAAATGAAATTTGGCAGCGTGCGGTGAAGCGTTACATCGCTTGGCTTCGGATAAGCCGCCGTGTGGCAAAAACTTTGCAGCACAAAATCCGCGCCGAAACCAAGAGCGGACAACTCTTTTATCTCGTCTCTTGTCATGGGACCAGTCGTATCCTGCGAACCCACGCTCAGCGTAAGCGGCTCTACATACATTCCTGCTCTCGCGCCTTCAAGTCCGCATGCAGCCCCTACCATTTTTTGCGCTTGCGTATAGCCTTTTGTTTTGTCGTCTTTTGGCTGAAGCGGTTTTATAAAGATATTTTCCGCCTCCATTCCCAAAGCGGCTCTTGCCTTAGCTGTCAATCCGCGACCTATGATAAGCGGTATCCTGCCGCCGGCTCTGTATTCGTCCGCGATAGTATTCGGCTCCAAATTAAAAGCCGCGATAACTTCGCCGTCTTTTAACAGTTTGCCCTCATACGGCAGTATATCTATAATGTCTCCCGTTTTTAAACTATCCGTATTTACCTCTATCGGCAATGCGCCGCTGTCTTCTGCGGTATTGAAAAATATCGGCGCGATAATGCTTCCCAGCACAACTCCGCCCGTTCTTTTATTCGGTACAAAAGGTATATCTTTGCCGATGTGCCACTGTATGGAGTTAATGCCTGATTTTCTGCTGCTGCCCGTTCCTACGACATCGCCCGCGTATGCAACCTCACAGCTGCTTTTCTTTAACTCTTTTATCTGTTTTAAGGCTTCGGGCATTTTTTTGTTTAGCATAGCATTTGCATGAAGCGGGATATCGCTCCTCGTAAACGCTTCGCTTGCAGGACTCAAATCATCGGTATTCGTCTCTCCATTTACTTTCAAAACGGCAAGCCTTATCTTTTCCGGAAGCGGTTTTTTAGCCGTAAACCATTCGGCGTTTGCCCAAGAGACGAGAATGTCTTCGGCGAATTTATTTGTTTTTGAGAGTTCTTTTATATCGTCAAATGCATCATAAACCAAGATAATATTTTTCAGTTCACTGCTCGCCGCGCGGGCTATATTTTCATCTTTATCGCAAAGCGCATTTACCAGCGGCGCTACATTATAACCGCCGAGCATACTCCCCAAAATCCTTACCGCATGAAGCTTTGATATAAGAGCGCACTCTATTTTACCTTCCAATACCACGCTTAAAAAATCAGCCTTTACATACGCCGCTTCATCAACCCCGGGCAGCGCTCTGTTTTCCAAAAGCTCCAATAAAAATTTGCCGTTTTTGTCGTTATTTTTCAGCAGCGAAACAACTTCTGCCGTCTGTTTCGCACTCAAAGGCAGCGGCGGAATATTCTCTTTGGCTCTTTGCTCTTCAACCGCCTTATATTCTTTCAAAAAATCACTCATTTATCTATCCTTTTATTATAATTAGAAAATTTTGATTGACATTATAATATCAGGATTTGGTTTGTCCGAAATAAATTTTCGCATATTCGGCGCATTTAACATGCAATATCCGTCCGATATGTATCAAATCTTTACATGTGCAGGTTTTGGTGGGTCATTAATGAATATAAAATATCTCATGCAAGAATGAAGTAAGACAAAACAATTTGCTTATTTTTGTTACTACCGCGGACAAACAATAAATTTTCTGGATTGCCATGCCGCAAGCGGCTCGCAATGACGGAAAATAACCCTTTATTGCAGTGATAAAGCGTGCAGTAAAAATAAATCTGCACGCTATTTAAAGTTTATGCAGTCAAAAAGAAACTACCTATTGGCATGGAACTTCGGTAGGACGCGCTTTTTCATCCACTATATAGCATTTATCTGCATCGCCGTTTTGATAATGCTCTTTTATATTTATTTCACAAGTTGAATATCCAGCCCACAACCAGTTTGAAACAGGGTCGTAAGAGAATTTTACATAACAATGGTCAGGATAATCTCCCTTTGGAACAGGTCTAAGTTGAGGAATATCAGGTGTTGAAACAGCATAAGCGGACACATAAACACCATTGCTATACTCTTCTATTTCAGCATAAGCTTTACAATCCGTAGCTATTACATCTTCAAATCCTGTAGCATGGCTATAGCCATAAGTTTCCATATTACAAACTTTGGTCGTACTTTCGCCTCCGCCGCCGCAGCCAACGAGTAAAAACAGAATGGAAAATGAAGCTAAAAGTTTGCTTAATCTACTAAGAGAGAGAGAGCTTTAAACTTAAACAAGTTTGAAACGATAAAATTAGTCTGAATTTCAGACGCCGTTGGCTGACGCGTTAAAGCGTTAGAGACATGCGTTGACATGTTTATCTCCTTTAATGAAAAATTTATGCGTGATTTTGACACTTTGTATCTTAGAGTATCATTAAAAAAAGATTATGAGAATAAAGAAAATATAAACAATGTTTGTTTTCGGTAATAGTTGAAGAGTAAAGACTTTGCATGGGAATGACGCTTTTTTGTCATTGCAAGAAATGAAATGGAGAAACAATTCAGAAGAAT
>JAITAB010000069.1 GCA_031284315.1 Campylobacteraceae bacterium | reverse complement strand
GTCATTCCCGCGACCGAACGACAAGCGAAGCGCATATCGTGAGATTGGGGTCCCCAAAAGCAACGCTTTTGGGGCAAGAAGGCGGGAATCTATTTCTTTAAATAAGTGCGATTTTATAGGCATTTGAAAAGCTTTTATATGCTGGCGAAAAATCTGATTTTTACTCATATATATACTTCAAAAGCGCGGCTATTTGAGAGTTGAACAGATACGCTATAAAAAGCCCGACTGATAAAAACGGAATAAACGGCAATTCAAACCCTTTTTTGGCGACAAGCACAAAAGCGGGCAAGGCAAAAAGCGCGGAGAGATATATAGCCGTAAGCCCTAAAGGAACGCCAAGCATCGCGCCGATAATCGCGGCTATTATAATATCGGCTTCTCCCATTGCCTCTTTTTTCAAAACGGCGCTTATAAATATGCGAAGCAGCGCAAAACCGCCCGCAAATAAAAGCGCGTATTGGAGTTTTGAAAGTATTTCGGGAAAAGCAAGCGCAAGAACGAGCGCGGGAAGGCTAAGAGCGTCAGGTACGGCTTTGTATCTCAAATCTATCAATGAAAGCGCGAGAAGCAGGGCAAATATCAAGCCCGTTACAAGCGCGGCGTATAAACTGCTCTCTTTTAAAGCGCAGACAAAAAACAAAAGCATGCTTAAAAATTCTATGAGCGGATATTGGGGACTGATTTTTGCTTTGCAAAACGCGCATTTTCCGCCCAAAAACAGCCATGAAAAAATCGGTATATTGTGCCGCCATTTTAGCGGCGTATTGCACTCGGCGCAGTGGGAAGAGGGAAAAATTACGCTTTCATTTTTGGGAATCCTTAATATCAAAACATTCAAAAAAGAGCCGAACAAAAGCCCAAAAACCGTCAAATATATTATATTCATAATCCGCCAAACTTTCTTTGTGTTTTTTTGTATTTTTTTATAATTTTTTCAAACTCGCTCTCGTCAAAATCAGGCCACAGCGTTTTTGTAAAAAAAAGCTCCGTATAGGAAACCTGCCAAAGCAAAAAATTTGAAAGCCTCTGTTCGCCGCCCGTTCGTATCAGTAAATCCACGCATGGGAAATCTTTCGTATCCAAATTTGCGCGAATACCCTCTTCCGTTATCTTTGCGCCTTCTTGCGCAAGTTTTTGACATGCTCTTTTTATTTCGTCATGAGAGCCATAATTTAACGCCAAAATCTGCGTCAATCCGCTGTTGTTTTTTGTCTGTTCTTTTACTGCCGCTATCTCTTTTTGCACGCTTTTGTCAAGTTTGCTCAAATCCCCGATAGTTTCAAATTTGATATTATTTTTTTTTAAGGTTTTGAGGTGTTTTGTCAAAAAACGCTTCAATAAATTCATCAAAAAAACTACTTCGCTTTTCGGGCGTTTCCAATTTTCCGTGCTAAAAGCGTAAAGCGTCAGATATTTTAAGCCCGCTTTTGCCGCGTAAGAGGTGATTTTCTCTACGGTTTTTGCGCCGGCTTCATGTCCGAAACTGCGCCTTTTGCCATGCTTTTGCGCCCATCGCCCGTTTCCGTCCATGATAATGGCTGTATGCGTTAATTCGTTCAATTTATAACTCTTCGCATTTTTTTAAAATATCAAACGATATTTCAAGTTTACTTTTTTGAGGCAGCTCTGCCGCGCCGTTTTTTGCGATAAATGTTACTTCGTTCGTATCGCCGCCGAATGGATTATCGCTGTTTATGATATTTAAACAAACTGCGTCAAGTTTTTTCTCTTTCAGCATATTTTCGGCGTTATTAAGTGCGTTTTTGGCGTCAAGTTCGGCTTTAAAACCGATGATTTTCATCTCTTTTTTGTTTAATCCCAAGAGTATATCGCTGTTTTTTACAAGTTCAAGCGTGAAATTTTCTCCCAAAAACTCTTTTTTTAGTTTGCCCGCAATGGGATTTTTTACTCTGTAATCGCTCACTGCGGCTATCATGAATAAAAATGCGTATTTTTCATTTGAAAGAGCGTTTTTAAGGGCTTTTTGCATCTCTTCTGCACTTTTTGCAAATACTCTTTTTATAGGCAAATCGGCTTCATGAGGAGCGTTACTGTGGATATAAAGGACTTCCGCGCCTTTTAAAAATAACGCAGTTGAGAGGCTTTCAGCCATTTTGCCGCTTGAAAAATTGGAGACAAATCTCACATCGTCAATTTTTTCAACAGTCCCGCCGCCCGTTACAATGACGCTTTTATCCTGCCAAAAAGGGCACATGAGCAAAACGCGCGCCGTTTCAAAAAATATGTTTTTAACTTCAGCCAGCGCGCCCTCTCCCTTATCTTCGCATGCCAAAAGTTTATTTTGAACGGAGCATATTTTATAACCGTATCGTTTTAGGTTAAGAAGCGAATTTTGCGTGCTTTGGTGCAAAAACATAGCCGTATTTGCCGCAGGAGCTATCAATATCGGTTTCGTAAAGGCAAGCGCGGTAGAGGTCAAAAGATTGTCCGCGATGCCTGCGGAGAGCTTGTTTATCGTATTTGCGGTAGCGGGAGCTATGACAAAAATATCAGCCCATTTATTGATAAATATGTGATTGCCGTCATCTTCCCAACTCTCCGTAACGCTATGCAAAACTCTGTTTTTACTGAGCGCTTCAAAGCTAAGAGGCGCGATAAAACGCTTTGCGTCTTCGCTTAAAATCACTCTCACATTTGCGCCCGCTTTCGTAAAAAGCCTCAATAATTCAAGAGCTTTATAAGCGGCGATACTGCCCGTAACTCCGAGTAAAATATTTTTATTTTCCAGAAACCGTATCACTTTTTTCTGCTCCAAAGCGTTTATAGAAGAAGTTTTTTATAAATTTCAAAGGCGCTCTGTTAATAGCCAAAGAGCCTTCGGGGACATTTTTCGTAACTGTCGTGCCTGCGGCTATTACCGCGTTATCGCCGACTTCAACGGGAGCGACAAACTGAGTATCGCTGCCGATAAATACATTTTTGCCGATAATGGTTTGGTGTTTTTCTCTGCCGTCATAATTACATGTGATAGTTCCGCAGCCGACATTAGTTCCTTCATCTATCAGCGCATCTCCAAGATAGCTCAAATGCCCCGCTTTTACGCCTGTAAGGGTTGATTTTTTCACCTCTACGAAATTTCCCAAATGGGAGTTTTTGATAAGCGAATATGGTCTTACATGCGCGAACGGACCGACCGACGAGTCTATAACCGTGCTTGATTCTATCCTTGTGTGGGATTTGATATGGCTGTTTTGGATATGCGTTTTGCCAAGCAGCGTTACGCCGTTTTCAAGTATGCTCTCGCCCTCTATCGTAACGCCGGCTTCTATGTAAATCGTCTCAGGAAGCCTCATGATAACGCCGTTTTTCATAAGCGCGTGTTTGATGCGATCTTGCATGATGCTCTCCGCCGCGGCAAGCTGGGCTTTTGAGTTGATACCCATAAATCTATTTTCTTCCACCAAAACCGCTTTTACGCTGTTCCCATGTTCGTTCGCCAATTTTATCAAATCCGTTATATAGTACTCTTTTTGCGCATTATTGTTATCAAGTTTTGGCAGCATTTTATTTAAAAAGTGCGTATTAAATGAGTAAACGCCCGCATTTACAAGCTTTATCGCTCTTTGCTCTTCTGTGGCGTCTTTTTCCTCTATGATTTGCTCTACATGCAGTTCCTTATCCGTCAAAACGCGCCCGTAACCTTTTGGTTTATTCGTATAAAACGCGCTCATGACGATATCCGCGCTCTCGTCTTGACACAATATATTCATATCCTCAGTTTGCAAAAGAGGCATATCGCCGCTTAGTACAAGCACTCTTTTATATTTGGGTTTAAGCCCCATGATAGCGCCGCCGGTTCCGGGAAAGCGTTCGTGATTTTGTATAACGATGTGAAGCCCCGCAAATCTTTTTAAAAGATCCTCTTTTATATCTTCGCTGTGGTGAAAAAGCACTACATGTATATCGTCAGAGAGCGACTGCGCCTCTTTCAGTATATGATGAAGCATCGTATATCCGCAAAGTTTATGCAAAACTTTGGGAGTGGAGGATTTCATTCTTGTGCCAAGACCCGCAGCCATAATCGCTATTGAAGGACGCATGAAAATTCCTTTTGAAAAATTAGCTTGTTATTGTATCAAAAAAACCTATTGATAAACATAATGCCCGATGATTTTATAGCAAAAAAGACAATCCTCCACTACTTGACCGAAGCCGATATTATGCACTATCATATTTCTTTGCTCATTCGGCGCTTTTTTATCCGCGACTATACCTATATGCATAGAACCGTTTTCAAGCCTCCATGCCACAATGTCGCCCGCTTTGTAATCTTCGGCTTTGTCGGTAATGGGCTTTACCTGCCCATGTCTTTCAAAAAATTTCATTAGATTCGGCACGCGGCGGTGGTCTATATTTTTATCTGTTTTTTTTGCGCCCCAGTTTTTAGGATATTTATCAAAATTTGCCGCCATATCCTCATGCACCTCTTTTTGCAGGTCAATACCCAACTTTCTGTAAGCTCTTATCACGACATCGGTACAAACGCCAAACTGCGGCGGTATATCGCCGTTAGGGTATGAAATCTTAAAATAAGCGGCGTTGTACATAACGCTCTCTTCCGTCAAAAGCGCCGCCGCATCGGAGAGACGCTTTGCAAAATCATCATTACCGCCAAACACAAGAGCGCACAAAAAGAACAGCGCAAAAACACTCTTTTTCACTGTGAAACCTTTTTTCTTTGCTATAATATCTTTTTTATATCTATATGTAAAGGTTACCTTGTCTTTCAAAATCGGAAAAATAAATCAATTAAAAGTCGCGCGAAAAAGCGATTACGGACTGTATCTCTCAGACAAAGAAAACAATGAAGTATTGCTTCCCAACGCTTATGTAACGCCCTTCATGGAAGAGGGAAAAGCCGTAGATGCGTTTTTGTTTCACGACTCTGAAGGCAGGATAACGGCTTCAACGCTCTATCCTTATGCAAGGCTTGGAGAGTTTGCTCTCATGGAAGTTGCCGATGTGTCGCCGTTTGGGGCGTTTGTGGATTGGGGATTGCCAAAAGAGCTTTTCGTGCCTTTGAAATACCAAAAAACGCCTTTCAAAATCGGCGAAAAAAGGGTAATTTTGGCCGCGCTTGACGAAGCCAGCGGAAGGCTTATCGGAGTTGAAAAATTTGGCAGATTTTTGCCGAAATCGCCCGCGAAATTCGCACAAAATGAAAAGGCGGAACTTTTTATTTTGGCAAAAACGCCTCTCGGGATTAAAGTCATCATCAATAACAGATACGAGGGCATGCTCTATAAAAACGAAATTTTTGAAAATCTCAACATTGGAGAGAAAAAAGAGGGTTATATCAAAAAAGTAAGAAGCGATGGCAAAATAGATGCGGCTTTACAGCCAACAGGGGATAGTTCGGAGCTTGCCGCGCAGACAAAAGTACTTGAAGTTTTGCGCAAAAACGATTATAAAATGCCATACAACACAAAAAGCGCGCCTGATGAAATTTATGAAGTTTTCGGCATCAGCAAAAAAAATTTTAAGCAAGTTGTGAACAAACTGCAAAAAGAGGGACTCATAAACATAACCGAAAACGGCATAGAGTTAAAACCGAAATAACGGCTCTTTTGTCATGAATGCACGCGGCAACTTATTTGCAATGCGCGAATCATTATACAATTTTAATTCCGCCTTTCGTGATGAGCTTTTTGTGAAAAATAAACAAGCGTACATGAATGATAAAACCTCCTCCGTCATTCCCGACTTCCTTCGTCATTCCCATGCTTTCTCTCCGTCATTCCCGTGAAAACGGGAATCTATATTATTACAACAAAAAAGCATTACCAATAATAAGATGAAATAATTTTTATTTATATGTTTGGATTCCCGCCTTCCTCGCAAATATCGTTTTCTGCGAAAACTTTTTGCTCGCGCGGGAATATGACATAGTGGGGCGCATGAATAATGAAAGGGGGGCGCAATGTATTTTATTTGCCGTTTGGGTGCGGGAATGACGGAAGAATGATGGAATGGCAGAGAATATTTTTCTGGATTGCCGCGCTGACTTCGTCGGTTTGCAATGACGGAAGGGGGCGCTTATGTTTTATGTCATTCCCGCGCGAGCGATACTGCGTCAGCGTCATCGCGAGGCAGGGCGAGAATCCAAAAAAAACAATTCAATACATGGTAAACATTGCATGGTAATCCAAAAAAACAAAAAAATATCGTTAAGTAATACACAAAACCGCTTTTTTATTTATTAGTTTGGATTCCCGCCTTCCTTCACGATATGCGTTTTCTGCGAAAACTTGTCGTTCGGTCGCGGGAATGACGGAATGTATTTTAGTGGCATTTGCAAGCTTTAAATATCACTTTTTAAAATGTCTGCTGAAAAAATCCTTCATATCGTCTGTCAATCTTACAGGTTTGAAATCTTTCACAAAAACGACTAATATTTTCGCGCTGAAAAGCTTTTCGCCGTTTCTGTATATATTGTGCAAAATGTTAACACTCGCGCCCTTTAATTCCAAAACCTCAGTCCAAATTTCTATCAAATCGCCCAAACATGCAGGCTTAAAATACTCTGCTTCTATCTTTTTGACGACAAAATGACAATTATTTTCGCCGAGCTTTTTGCCGTCGTCATAAAACATTTGGCTTCGCGCGCGTTCGCAGTATTTGATGTAATTTGTGTGATATACCACTCCGCCCGCATCCGTATCTTCGTAATATATTCTAATTTGCAAATTATCTCCTTTAAAAAACATGGCTTCGCGCGGCGTTACCGCGCAAAATCCATTAAAATTTCAGTCTCTGTCTATGGAAAATTTTCCGCCGCCCAAAAAGAAAACGGCTATAGACGTAAATAGGTAAAAATAGATGGTCTCTATCGCAAGTCCGCCATGCTGGCTTAAAGCAAACATGCTTGGAGCATGCGCCAATACGATTACAAACACCATATTTATGGCAAGCGCCAATGCGGCAAGCCTTGTTTTGAAGCCGATGATAAGCAGCAATGGAGCCAAAATTTCGCCTACAAATACGCCATACGCTAAAAATTCGGGAAAAATAGAGCCTGAGAGCATTCCTTTTATCCCGCTCAAACCATGTTGTATTTTACTGATGCCATGAAAGAACATCAACACGCCTACCGTGCACCTTAAAATCAACTTTCCTGTATTTGCGCTGTTAGCATACGCGCCAATCTGACAAAAAGACATATTCACTCCTAATTAAATTTTTACGGTATGATAGCTAAAATTATCCAATTCAAAAATTAAAAAACTGTACTAAAAACAGCCTAATTTTAAATATTTTTTATTACAATTGCACTCATGAGAATAGATAAGTATTTAAATTGCGTCAATATCACAAAACGCCGCGCAGTTTCGGAAGATATGTGCAAAAACGGCGTTGTGAGCATTAACGGTAAAGTTGCCAAACCGTCAAAAGATGTGCAAATAGGCGATATCATAACTATCGTTTATCTGCAAAAAAGCGTAAAATACGAGGTTTTGCAGATACCAAATACAAAAACTGTCTCAAAAACGGAACAGAGCAAATATGTAAAGGAAATATCATGAATTTTTTAGAAGCCAAAAAATCATTTGCCGCGCTTTTTCAAAACGAATTAAGCGAGTGGGAGGCAAGGTCGCTTTTGACTACCCTTTATGAAAATGGAGAAAACGAGGAGGAAATTGCCGCGGCGGCTACCGTCATGAGAAGCCATTCCGTAAGGCTTAATGTTCCGCTTGAACTTCAAAGCGAGATAATAGACATAGTAGGTACAGGCGGAGATAAAAGCAAAAGTATCAATATTTCCAGTACGGCGGCTATCATTTTGGCATCGCTTGGCTGTTATGTCGCAAAACATGGAAACAGAGCGATAACAAGCAATTCCGGAAGCGCGGATATGCTCGAAGCCATAGGCATTAACCTTAGCCTGCCTGTTGAAGGACAGATTAAGATGCTTGAAGAGACGAATTTTACATTTATGTTTGCGATAAACCACCACCCGGCGATGTCTTATATCATGCCGATTAGAAGAAGTATCCCGCATCCGACTATCTTTAATATTATAGGACCGTTGTGCAATCCTGCGGGCGCAAAAAAAGGATTGATAGGCGTTTTAAATCCCGCTTTGAATATCAAAATAGCAAATGCGTTGAAACTTTTAAATTCCATTTCTGTTCTTGTCGTAAGTTCAAATGACGGCATGGACGAAATAAGCGTTAGCGCAGTTACGAAAGCGGCTATGCTGAAAAATGATAAGGTAACCGAATTTGAGATAGACCCGCAAAATTACGGCATAAAACTTTCAAGCAAACAGGAAGTGGTCGGCGGAGACGCCGTGCAAAACGCCAAAATAGCTCTTGATACGCTGACAAACAAAGAAAAAGGCGCAAAAAGAGATATAGTGTTTTTAAACGCCGCTTTTACTCTTCTTTTAGACAATAAGGCAAGAGATATCAAAGAGGGGCTTGAAATGGCAAAAATGGCGGTAGAAAGCGGCAAAGCCAAAGCAAAGCTTGATGAAATTATCAAATTTTCGCGTATGTTTTGATGATAGAGTTTGAGTTAAAAAAAAGCCGAATAGATACGGCGGCTAACGCTATCATGGAGCTTTTGCCGCATGGCGGTATAGTTTTATTGAAAGGCGATTTGGCGTCAGGCAAAACTACGCTTGTAAAGCATATAGCCGCGCATCGGGGCATAACAAAAAAGAGCGTTTCAAGTCCGACATTTTCTGTCATGAACGCTTATGCGGATGATTTTTTTCATTATGATATTTACCAGAAAGGGAGCCGTAATTTTTTTGAGAGCGGACTTTTTGAAAACTTGCAGCAAAAAGGGTATCATTTTATAGAGTGGGCGGACGAGGAGGTAGAAAAAATGTTAAAATTATACGCGCTTGATTACATTGCCGTTGAGATAACCGTATCGGCGGCAGATAAAAGAATATATAAGGTCTATAATGCATAAACTATCAGTAAAAAATCTGGCAAAAACCATCAAAAAAACGCAGATCATCCACGATATATCGCTTGAGATAAAAAGCGGTGAAATTGTGGGGCTTTTGGGTCCCAACGGAGCGGGAAAAAC
>JAITAB010000038.1 GCA_031284315.1 Campylobacteraceae bacterium | reverse complement strand
GCTTTTGTTAACCCTGAACCATATCCTTTCAAAATAAATAATACCTATTTTATAGCCATATTCGGCACAACTGAAAAGATATATGTTCCTGACTATAAAAATGGACTTTACACGAGACATAATAACGGAAACATAGTTGCTTTAGCTAAATACAATCCCGACAATACAAAAAGCGATGTTTGTATTTTAACAAGAGCCAATCCGAATACTGAAAAGTATTTAAGATATAAATAAAGGATATCAAATGGCGCACTTAAATAAAGAGAATATACCAATGAAAAAACTTCTTAAAAAAATCATTTTAATCATCGGTCTATCGCCGTTTATTGCTATTTTTTTATACTTTGGCTTAAATTATGCAGGTTTTTGCTTTGAACAATGCAGATTCTTGTCTGATGAAGAGAAGATAGATGCGGCGATAAGAACAATTCTTGGAACATCACATAATGTTAAGGATGAAAATGGAAGTTATCATACTGCCCCAGCATATAATATGCCATATCTAAAAATAGATAAATATGGCAGATCTTACTCGGGTGTTGATGAAAATATTGATAATTTTAAAGCAGAAAATCCAAATTGCTGTTCTTTAAGCAAATTTTATTATAAAAAAGATGGATCAATTTATAAAATCAGTTTTTTTGCCAGAGCATTTGGGATGACTTCTGATTTTGTTACGGTCAAATTTAAATATAAAAATATTAACGGCGAAGAAGAAGTAGGAGTAGGTTTGGTTCCAATATCAAACTGCGGCAGGTATGAATTATCTGTAAATGAATCTTTAGACTTATCTTAAAAAAACGAATATTAGGAGTTCACAATGGCAGTATTAACGGCTGAAGAGGTTACAAATCTCTATCTTTATGGTCAAAAAACGCTCCCTTCCGATTTGACGGTGGAGAGTTTGATTCGTGAAATTGGCAAAATAACACCTACAGAAGTTGACATCAACGCTTATATGGCTGACGCAGGTAGATTTGCTTCGTCTGCTTCAATTGCCTTTAAAGGACTATCCAAATGAAAAACTACATAGCAATTGCCTTGGTTATTATATTGTCTATGTGTGCGCTATATGCCATGTCAGGATTTTTTGGATATCCAACTCCGCCGCATAAAATAAAAATTGATTTAAGCAAAAGCGGCAATGTTTATGAAACGATGATTAAGATACGAGAAGAAGACCTATATCATTTTCAGTTTAGATTTATCACAAAAAGATATAAAGAAGATAAGGGTATAGATAGAGATAAAGTAATGAAATTTACAGGCGCATTGCATACTGACGGCACTATGATACCTGTAAAACTCAGCATTTATAAATTAAGCGGTAATAAAAAAGAGCGTATTATAGATGGTATTTATAATACAAGCGGTATTAATGCCGCAATGGCTTATGCTTTAATCAGGAGAATTGAGGTGGATAGATTAGATAAAGGCATTTATCAAATTAGATTGGAGACATTAGAGGATTTTGAATTTTTAGTTGGTAGAGAAGCCTATCTTAGTATTAGACAATGGAAAACAAAGTAAGGAGAGAAAAATGTACACATTAACAGTAAAAACAGCGCAGGGCGGCATGCGCCAAGTTGGCAATGTTTGGAAGGCTTGACATGAGTCGTTTTGTATCGGCGCGAAAAGCTATTTTAGCCAGCCGCTAATTTTTTATCTCATCGCCCATTCCCAAAACGGGACAAGCTCGCATGTAAGCCCATCGTCTTTATATTTGCCCTCGCTGCCCAAAGTTATGACTTGCAGGTTTGCCGCGCCGAGAGTTTTCAACTCTTTTGAGAGTTTTTTAAAGCGGCGGTTTATGAGTTCTGGCTGCAAAAACGGTATGCAAAGTACGGCAAGCGAACGACTTGGCAGGTAAAAATCAAGCGCATTCGCATAGAAAATCTCCTCCTCTTTTTTTATGAGTTCGCAAAAGATGATATTTTGAAATTTTGATATAAAATCCTTTTCAAATACAAGTGCATTTTTCAGCGCAAAATCCGCAAAATAGAGCTTTTTATCCGCTCCCAATTTATCAAACCGACTGACAAAATATATCAAATGCTCGTTTTCAAACTGCGCTATTTTGGCGTAAATCGTATCTTTTGAGAGTTTGATATTCGGCTTTAATAATTGATAGAGTTTGTGTATGCTAAGCGTCTGCGCTTGCAGCGGCGCGATATTTTTCAGTATATAAAACGAATTTTGCGCATATATTTGCAGCATCATTTGTATCTGTTTTGTTTCCATGCCTCCCAAAGCCGCCTGCGGATATGCGCCGTTTTTTTCAAAAAGAGCGAATATTCCCTCTATATTTTGATGTTTTTTGTCAAAATTGAACGATACAAACTCTTCAAAATCCAAAAGCGGCACGAAAAGATTTTCAAATCCTTCAATATCAAGTTTTTTGACGCTGCTAAGTATCGCCTCTTCAGCCTTTGGAATGGGGCATTGAAAATTAAAATGTTCCAAAACGACAATTTTTATGCCGTTTTTGTCTATAAAGCTTTGGAGCTGTTTTATCGTATCCGCTTCCACTCTCATGTCGGAAAAATCAATATAAAGCAGCTCTTTGCGCGGAAATTTGCTCAAATAATCTATAATAATAGAACTTTTTCCGCTAAATCTTGGTCCGTAAATAACCGTTTTTTTATGCGTTATCTCATATTTGCGCGGCAATATTCCGCGCGGTTTTGGCGGATTGTCGTATAAAATTTCTAAAATGTCCATGTGGTTACTCCGCAATTTTGATTATTTTTCCTTTTAATAAGGAAAAAAATATGGGAAATTTTATCACAGAGAAGCTAAAAAATGCCAAAAGTATTGACTTTTGAAAAAAGTTTGAGTACAATCACAGTCCTTTTTAAGTCATCAATAACTTAACTTTGCGTATGTCAAAGCGGGGTTGGAAATGACAAGTTCTTTATTTAGGGGATTCTAATGGAAAAGATTCGTCTTAAGCTCAAAGCTTATGATCATAGAGTGTTAGACCGTTCAGTTGCTTCTATAGTAGAAGCCGTAAAGCGCACGGGCGCAGAGATAAAGGGTCCCATTCCAATGCCTACAAAGATTAAGCGCTATACTGTGCTTAGATCTCCTCACGTCAACAAAGATTCGCGCGAACAATTTGAGATACGAATTCATACAAGAATGATTGATATTGTTGCAGCTACAACCGATACGGTTGATTCGCTTATGAAGCTTGACTTAGCTCCCGAAGTTAATGTTGAAGTCAGAGCGATGGGCAAATAAGGGGAAAATGATGGAATTTATAATAGAAAAAGTCGGAATGAGCAGAACTATAAGCGTTCCGAGTACGCCTGTTACGCTGCTTAAAGTTGTAAAGGCAAAAGTGTGCGAAGTCAATGAAAAGGGCGGTGCGCTTGTGGCTTACAGCGGCAGTAAACAACAGAACAAAGCCATATCGGGACAGCAGAAAAAGTTTGGTTTAAGCGCAGAGTTTAACCATTTTGCGACACTCGGTAAAGTTGCAAACAAAGAAGCGGGCGATTTGGATGTTTCGTCTTTGGATGGCGCGAAAGTCCTTCAAATTACTTTCAAAAGTAAGGGCAGAGGCTTTAGCGGTTTGATTAAAAGACATGGATTTGCAGGCGGACCTGCCGCGCATGGAAGCAGATTTCACAGAACATCGGGTTCTATAGGCAACCGCGAGTGGCCTGGACGCGTTCAAAAAGGACGCAAAATGGCGGGACATTACGGCAATGAAACTGTAAGCGTTAGAAACAGCGTAGTTTCGTTTGACGCTTCAAGCGGTATTTTAGTAGTAAAAGGTTCGGTATCGGGCGCAAACGGAGCGCTTGGACGAGTAAGGATTGTTAAATGAGCACAAACATAAAAGCGGTTTTTTTGGATGACAAACTTCAAAAAACGGGAGATTTTGATTTGCCGCAGGAGTATGCGCAGATAAATTCTCACAATCTTTATCTTTATACAAAATCTTATTTAGCCGCCATAAGAGAAAACAGCGCGCATACAAAAAATAAAGGTTCTGTAAGCGGCGGCGGCAAAAAGCCATGGAGCCAAAAAGGCAGAGGCGGAGCGAGATCAGGAAGTTCAAGATCTTCCGTTTGGGTAGGCGGCGGTTCGGCATTTGGACCAAGAGGCAACAGAAATTATGATTTGAAAGTCAATAAAAAGCAGAAAAAATTAGCGCTTCAATTTGCGCTTTTTGAAAAGGCAAAAGCGGGCGCGCTTTTTGTCGTAAATGCGTTGGAAGTTGCTTCGGGTAAGACAAAAGACGCCGTAAATATCGTTAAGAGCATAAACGCAAGAGACGCTCTTATCGTAAAAGATTTGATTGACGAGAAGACATTTTTGGCGTTCAGAAATATCAATAACGCGTATTTGATAGACGCGAGCGAATTAAACGCGTATGTAACATCGGCATTCCGTGCGGTCATAATAGAAAAATCCGTATTGGAAAATATAATAAAAGAGGGCTAAAATGGCAGATATTACCGACATAAAAGCGATACTCTATACCGAAAAAAGTTTAAGTCTGCAAGAAGACGGTACGGTTGTTATCCAGACATCTACCAAAATGACAAAAAACGGACTTAAAGAGGTTTTGAAAAACTATTTTGGCTTTTCGCCTTTGAAGATAAACTCTCTTCGCGTAGATGGTAAAACAAAGAGATTTAGAGGACGCATTGGAACAAGAAATGATTATAAAAAATTTTATGTTAAGCTGCCTAAAGGCGCTAAATTAGAAAATTTGGAGGCGTAATATGGCGATTAAAACATACAAACCCTATACCCCAAGCCGCCGTTTTTTAACAGGGCTTAGCAGTAAAGACGTTACGGCAAAGGCAAGCATTCCTTCACTGCTTGTAAAACTTCCCGTAACATCAGGCAGAAACAGTTACGGACGCATCACTTCAAGACATAAAGAGGGCGGCGCGAAAAAGTTTTACAGAATCATAGACTTTAAAAGAGCAAAATACGGCGTTGAGGGAAAAGTCGAAGCCATAGAGTACGACCCGAACAGAAACTGCCGCATAGCATTGATAGTCTATAAAGACGGAGATAAAAGATATATTCTTCAACCCTCAGGTCTTAAAGTAGGAGATATAGTAGCTTCGGCGGAAGAGGGACTTGATATAAAACCCGGAAATGCCATGAAGTTAAAAGCTATACCCATAGGTACTATTTTGCATAATATAGAGTTAAAGCCCGGTCACGGCGGACAGATAGCAAGAAGCGCGGGCGGTTATGCTCAGCTCATGGGCAAAGAGAATAAATATGTCATTCTAAGGCTTCCAAGCGGCGAAATGAGACAGGTTTTGTCCGAGTGTATGGCGACTATCGGCGTGATAGGCAATGAAGATTGGTCAAATATCACTATCGGCAAAGCCGGACGAAGCCGATATTTTGGCGTCAGACCTCAAACGAGAGGTTCTGCGATGAACCCTGTCGATCACCCGCATGGCGGCGGCGAAGGCAAGAAAAATTCAGGACGGCATCCCGTTACTCCTTGGGGTAAACCTACCAAGGGTGCGAAAACTCGCAAGAAAAAAGCGAGCGATAAACTGATTATTTCCAGAAGAAAAGGAAAATAACAATGGCAAGATCACTTAAAAAAGGACCTTTTGTTGATACTCATCTTGCAAAGAAAGTATCAGCCGCAAAAGCCTCCAACGATAACAAACCGATAAAAACATGGTCAAGAAGAAGTACGATTGTTCCTGAAATGATTGGGCTTACTTTCAATGTTCACAACGGCAAAACATTTATACCTCTTTATATTACCGAAAACCATATCGGTTATAAATTAGGCGAATTTGCTCCTACGCGCACCTTTAAAGGACATAAAGGTTCCGTGCAGAAGAAAATCGGCAAGTAAGGATAGATAATGAGTAATGCAATATTAAAATTTATCCGCCTTTCTCCGACAAAAGCGCGTTTGATAGCAAAAGAGGTACAGGGTATGAATGCAGAGCTTGCGCTTGCCGCTCTTGAATTTACGCCCAATAAAGGCGCGAAAATTATCTCCAAAGTTATCGCTTCTGCCGTTTCAAACGGCGGATTTGAGCCAAACGAGGTAGTCGTCTCTTCATGCAGAGTTGACGCAGGGCCGGTATTGAAGCGGTTTATGCCGCGCGCACGCGGAAGCGCATCGTCTATTCGCAAACCTACATCTCATATATTTGTAGAAGTAAGCAAAACAAAGAAGGAAGATTAATATGGGTCAAAAAGTAAATCCGATTGGTCTAAGACTTGGAATCAACAGAAATTGGGAATCAAGATGGTTTCCTGGCAAGCAGGTTCTCGCTTCAAACATAAGCGAGGATTATAAAATAAGAAAATTTTTAAAAAAAGAACTTTTCTATGCGGGCGTGAGCCAGATACTTATAGAAAGAACCGCTAAAAAACTAAGAGTAACCGTTGTAGCGGCGCGTCCCGGTATCATTATCGGCAAAAAAGGCTCCGATATAGAAAAACTGAAAGAGAAATTGCAAAACCTTGCCAATAAAGAGGTTAATGTAAATATCAAGGAAGAGAGACGCCCTCAAGCGTCCGCGCAGCTTGCCGCCGAAAATGTAGCTATGCAGTTAGAGCGAAGAGTCGCATTCCGCCGCGCAATGAAAAAAGTAATTCAAGGCGCGCAAAAATCAGGCGCGAAAGGTATCAAAATCTGCGTTGCAGGCCGTCTCGGCGGAGCCGAAATGGCAAGAACAGAGTGGTATTTGGAAGGGAGAGTTCCTTTGCATACGCTAAGAGCTAAAATAGATTATGGTTTCGCGGAAGCTTATACTACATACGGAATTATCGGCGTTAAAGTTTGGATATTTAAAGGCGAAGTTTTGCAAAAAGGTATCCAAGCCGAAAAAAGTTCTGACGAGGGCGGCAGATCCAGAATACCAAGAAAAAGAAGAGAGGTAAAAACAGATGCTGATGCCTAAAAGAACAAAATACAGAAAACAGATGAAAGGGCGCAACCGCGGCAAAGCTACGCGCGCAACGACAATCGCTTTTGGAGAAATGGCGGTAAAAGCCGTAGAGGCAGGCAGAATCAATTCGCGTCAAATAGAAGCAGCCCGTATCGCAATGACAAGACATGTAAAAAGACAGGCTAAAACTTGGATTAGAGTATTTCCCGACAAGCCGATTACGAAAAAACCATTGGAAACAAGAATGGGTAAAGGCAAGGGCGGAGTTGAATTATGGGTTATGAATATCAAACCCGGACGCATTATTTATGAGATAGCCGGAGTTGATGAACAGTTGGCAAAAGAGGCTTTGACATTGGCTATGCACAAACTCCCTTTTAAAACAAAAATCATAACGAGGGATAGCGAAAATGAAATATACTGAGTTAAATGAGAAGAGCGTTCAGGACTTGAATGCATTGTTAAAAGAGAAAAAGGTGCTTTTGTTTACATTAAGGCAAAAGCTTAAAACTATGCAGCTGACAAACCCTAACGAGATTAGAAATGTTCGTAAAGACATTGCTAAAATCAATACAGCAATCGCAGCAGCGAAATAGAACATAGGGGTTAAAAATGGCACTAAAAAGAGAAATTCAAGGTGTTGTAGTACAAAAGGCAGGAGATAAGACGGCTACGGTTTTGGTTGAGAGAAGAGTTATGCACCCCAAATATAGAAAAATCGTAAAAAGATTTAAAAAATATCTTGTGCATGACGAATCAAACGAATCAAAGGCGGGAGATATAGTCTTGGCAGTTGAGTGCAGACCGCTCTCAAAAAGAAAATCTTTCCGTTTGAAAGAGATTATCACGGCAGGAGTTGAGTAATGATTCAAAGTTTTACAAGACTTGCCGTTGCCGACAATAGCGGCGCAAAAGAGATTATGTGTATAAAAGTTTTGGGCGGCAGTAAAAAACGATATGCGACAGTGGGCGATGTTATCGTAGCATCTGTTAAAAAAGCTATTCCAAACGGAAAAATAAAAAAAGGTCAGGTTGTAAAGGCTGTTATAGTAAGAACGAAAAAAGAGATTCACCGCGAAAACGGCTCTTTGATTAGATTTGACGAAAATGCGGCAGTTATACTTGATAATAAGGGCGAGCCGACAGGAACAAGAATTTTCGGACCTGTCGGCCGTGAAGTCAGATACGCTAACTTTATGAAAATCGTCTCTTTGGCGCCGGAGGTTTTATAATGGCTGTGAAATTAAAAATTAAAAAGAATGATTTGGTGAAAATTATCGCCGGCGAAGACAAGGGTAAAAGCGGTAAAGTTTTGCGCGTATTGCCTAAAACTTTGCAAGTTGTCGTGGAAGGCTGCAAAGTGGCTAAAAAAGCCGTTAAGCCAAGCGATAAAACAAAAAGCGGCGGATGGGAAAATAGAGAGATGCCTATTCATATCTCAAATGTAGCAAAGGCGGAGGATTGATAAATGAGTACGCTCAAAGTTAAATTTAATAATGAAATAAAACCTCTTTTGATTAAAGAGCTGGATATTAAAAATCCCATGCTTGTTCCGGCGGTAGAAAAAATCGTTATAAGCGTAGGCGCAGGCGACAGCGCGAAAGACGCGAAAGTTATACAAAATATGGCCGATACTGTTTCATTGATTGCGGGACAAAAAGCTATCATTACAAACGCTCGCAAATCCGTTGCGGGCTTTAAAGTAAGAGAAGGTTTTCCTGTGGGCATCAAAGTTACGCTAAGAGGCGCTAACATGTATAACTTTTTGACAAAGCTTATATCTGTCGCGCTTCCGAGAGTGAAAGATTTTAGAGGATTGCCGCGAAACGGATTTGACGGACGCGGAAATTACAATTTTGGTCTCCAAGAGCAGCTCATGTTCCCTGAGGTTGAGTATGATAAAATCATCAAAACGCATGGCATGAATATCACTATTGTAACTACGGCAAAAAATGATAAAGAGGCGTTTAAATTATTGGAACTGATAGGTATTCCATTTGTGAGAGGACATAAATAATGGCTAAAAAATCAATGATTGCCAAAGCGGCAAGAAAGCCTAAATTCACAGTGCGGGGATATACCCGCTGCAAGATATGCGGACGCGCGCGTTCTGTGTATAAAGATTTCGGGATTTGCCGCGTATGCCTTAGAAAAATGGCGAACGAGGGATTGATACCCGGACTTAAAAAAGCAAGTTGGTAAGGAAAGCTAATGATAAATGATTTAATCGCAGATGCATTGACCCGCATCAGAAACGCTTCCATGAGAAGGCTTGAAGTTACTACCCTTATACATACAAATGCCGTAGAGGCTATTTTGAAAGTTTTTCAAAACAAGGGTTATATCGAGAGTTTCAATGTAGTAGAAGAGGGCGGCAAAAAGTTTATTAATGTCGTGTTGAAGTATAATGAAAAAGGCGTGAGCGTCATCAACGAAATAAAAAGAATCTCCACCCCCGGACGCAGAGTTTATAAGGGTTTTGATGAGATTAAAAGATTTAAAAGCGGATACGGCACTATCATTTTAAGCACTTCAAAAGGCGTTTTGGATAACGAAGAGGCGCACAAAACAGGCGTTGGCGGCGAGCTGCTTTGCAGCATCTGGTAACAGGACTTTTTATGGTATTCGGTAACCATTCAAAAAAGTAGAATTATCGTAGAACTTGTAGAAAGGAAAATAATGTCAAGAATCGGTAAACAGCCCATAGCGATACCAAACGATTTAGAGGTTAAGCTGGAAGGCAATGTGCTGCTCTTTAAAAAGGGAAATATCCAAAAAGAGTTGGACACAAAAGGTAATGTTTTCACAAAAATAGAAGATGGTAAAATAGTTTTTTTCCCAAAAAGCGAAGAGAAGCAGTCAAAAGCTTTCTGGGGAACATATAGAGCATTATGCAATAATGTAATTGTCGGGCTTGTAAAAGGTTTTGAGAAAAAGCTTGAGATAAACGGCGTAGGTTACAGAGCGGCAGTAAACGGCAAAACGCTTGAGCTTCAGCTCGGATATTCGCACCCTGTCAAATACGATATACCCGAAGGCGTTCAAATCGCCGTTGAGAAAAATGTAGTTACAATATCAGGCAGCGACAAACAGCAAATAGGACAAATCGCAGCCAAAATCCGCGGTTTCAGACCGCCCGAGCCGTATAAAGGCAAGGGTATCAAGTATGCTGATGAGATAATCATCCGCAAAGCCGGCAAGACTTCCAAGAAGTAAGGGGAGAACATGAGAGAAAATATATTAGAAAACAAACTCAAGCTTCGCGTAAAACGCAAAAGAAGAATAAGAGCTAAAATATCAGGCACGCAGACATTTCCGAGAGTTTCTGTTTTTCGTTCAAACAGATATTTTTACGCGCAGGCGGTAGATGATACAAAAGGCGTAACGCTGGCGTCTATCGACGGTAAAAAACTTTCTTTGAAAGCAAACAAAAAAGATGCGGCGGAGTTAGCCAAAGCTTTCTCCGAAAACCTCAAATCAAAAGGTATAGAAAAAGTTGCGTTTGACAGAAACGGTTATTTGTATCATGGCGTTGTAGCGGCATTTGCCGATGCGCTCCGAGATAACGGCATCGCGCTGTAAAGTGAGGAAAAAGATTAATGGAAAAAATTAATAGAGAAGAATTTGAAGAGATTATCGTCAATATCGGACGCGTAACAAAAGTCGTAAAAGGCGGCAGGAGATTTCGTTTTACCGCGCTTGTCGTAGTCGGCAACAAAAAAGGGCTTGTCGGATACGGTTTCGGAAAAGCCAAAGAGGTGCCTGACGCTATCAGAAAAGCTGTGGACGACGCATTTAAAAATATCGTAGAAGTAGAGATAAAAGGTTCTACCATAGCGCATGATGTTGAAGTTAAGTTTAACGCGAGCAAGATTCTTTTGAAACCTGCCAGCGAAGGTACGGGCGTAATCGCGGGCGGCTCTACAAGACCTGTTGTGGAGTTGGCGGGCATCAAGGATATTCTTACAAAATCGCTTGGCTCAAATAACGCCGCAAATGTGGTAAGAGCGACTATAAAAGCTCTTAGCATGATTAAAAGCCAAAGATAAAAAGGATAAAAGATGTCATTAAACAATCTCAAACCGGCTTCCAATTCCACCCACTCCAAAAAAAGAGTAGGACGCGGGCAGGGCAGCGGTAACGGTAAAACGGCAGGACGCGGCAATAAAGGTCAAAAAGCGCGTACAGGCTATAAAATCAAAAGAGGTTTTGAGGGCGGACAACAGCCGCTTCAAAGAAGACTGCCCAAAGTAGGCTTCACTTCCAAAATAGAAAAACCTTATGTCATCAATGTTGATAAGGTTAAAGCCGTAGCGGAACTATCGGAAATTACAATAGAGAGCATCAAAAGCGTGCATAAATTGTCAAACAGCGTTGAAAAAGTAAAACTTATAGGTTCCCGCGCCAAAGAGTTGTCATCTAAAATCAAAGATGAGAATATAACATTCAGCGGAAGCGAAAATGAACAAACAGCTAACTAACAGACGCTTTGCCATGTTAGTAAATTTTTCGGCGTTTTCAAGCGTTGATACAGATTTGGATACTTTGAGCGTATTTAACATGTTAGGAGCAGCAAAATGAACAAACAGCTGACCAATAGAATTTTTTTCACGCTATTGGGTATTTTTGCATTTAGAGTTTTGGCTTATGTGGGCGTTCCGGGCGTTGATGCGGAAATTATCAAGAGCATTTTCTTTCCCCGAGAGGGCAGTTCAAACGCTTTGGGAATGTTGAATATGTTCAGCGGCGGCGCGGTGGAAAGATTTAGTATTATCTCTTTGGGTATCATGCCCTATATCACGGCGTCTATCGTCATGGAGCTTGTCGCGGCCACATTTCCCGCTATCGGGAAGTTGAAAAAAGAGCGGGACGGCATGATAAAATACATGCAGATTATCCGCTATGCTACGATATTCATTACGGTTATACAAGCAGCAGGCGTTGCTATCGGTCTGCAAAGTTTTACTTCCGGCGGCAGTGCGATTACTATAGAGATGTCAAAATTTGTTCCGATTGCCGTTATCTCCATGCTTGCAGGCACAATGCTGCTATTGTGGATAGGCGAACAGATAACAAAACATGGCATCGGGCAGGGCGTGAGCCTTATCATTTTTGCGGGTATCGTTTCAGGCATACCGACCGCTATTGCTTCCAGTATAGAAAATTTAAATACGGGACAGCTTAACATTCTTGCCGTTATCGCTATTTTATTTATCATTTTGGTAACTGTTTTGACAATCGTATTTGTGGAACTCGGCGAAAGAAGAATACCCATATCATATTCAAGAAAAATCGTCATGCAGAACCAAAACAAGCGCATTATGAATTATGTTCCCGTAAAGATAAATTTAAGCGGCGTTATTCCGCCTATTTTTGCTTCTGCCGTTTTGACGTTTCCGCAGACTATTTTACGGGCAAGTTCAAATCCAACTTTGCTTGCCATCAGCGACTTTTTAAGTCCAAACGGATACTTTTTTCAAATTTTAATGTTTTTGTTTGTTATATTTTTCGCCTATTTTTACGCCTCAATCACATTTAATGCAAAAGATATTTCCGAAAATCTTAAAAAACAGGGCGGATTTATTCCAGGTGTTCGTCCGGGCGCAAGCACAGCGGAGTTTTTAAATGAAACGGCAAGCCGCTTGACATTTTTCGGCGCCATCTATCTTGCCATTATAACAACGCTTCCATGGGTGCTTGTACAGCTTTTGGGCGTATCGTTCTTTTTCGGCGGAACATCTGTTTTGATTGTCGTTCAAGTTGCTCTTGATACGATGAGAAGAATAGAAGCGCAAATCTACATGAGCAAATACGAGACGCTAAGCGCCATCGGTCTTTAATCAATGTCTATTAATTTAAGACGCCCCGAAGAGATTAAAAAAATCGCAGCCGCCTCAAGGGCGGTTGCCAAAACTTTGGATTACCTTGAAGGGCATGTAAGGGTAGGAATTACCACAAAAGAGTTAAACGCGCTTGGTGAAGAGTATATAAAAACTCTTGGCGGAAGAGCCGCATTTAAGGGCTTGTACGGATTTCCTGACGCTGTTTGCATATCTGTCAATGAAGTGATAATACACGGAATACCAAGCGGTTATAAACTGAAAGACGGCGACATGGTCGGGCTTGATATCGGCGTTGAAATAGACGGCTGGTACGGGGATGCCGCGCGTACAATCGGCGTAGGGAAAATCAACAAAGACGATGAAAGTATCATCAATTGTTCATACGATACTCTCATGAATGCGATAGACATTATAAAAGAAGGCATGAGATTTAAAGAGTTATCCGCGTACATAGAGGGTTTTATCATAAAAAGAGGCTTTGTTCCATTGCGTGGATACTGCGGTCATGGCATCGGCAAACGACCGCATGAAGATCCTGAAATATTAAATTATTTGGAAGGCAAAGCCAATCAGGGTTTTAAAATACACAATGGAATGGTATTTTGCATAGAACCGATGATTTGCCATACAAACGGCAAAGCAAAAGTTTTGGAAGACGGCTGGGCTGTAGTATCTGAAGACGGAATGAGAGGAAGCCACTGGGAACATACGGTAGCCATAATAGACAAAAAAGCGAAAATTTTGTCCATAGACGAAGAATTTTAATGGAGAAGCGATGGCAAAAAATGATGTAATTGAGCTTGACGGCAAAGTGGCTGAAGCGCTGCCGAATGCCAACTTTATGGTAGAACTTGAGAATAAGCACAAAGTATTGTGTCATATCTCGGGCAAAATGAGAATGCATTATATAAAAATAATGCCCGGAGACAAGGTTAAGGTAGAACTTACCCCTTACAGTTTGGATAAAGGGCGCATAACTTATAGATATAAGTAGTTTTGATTGAAAAACGGGCTTTATAAGTAAGTTATCAGTTAAGTTTTTGTACAATTAACCCTTTTTGTAAGACTATGTGAAGAATTATTGAAAAAGTTACCACTTATTTTTTCAATAATTGGTTTGAAATACCTCTTCAAACCTCTTCCGTTTACTCAAGTGGAATAAATTTGGGAGAAGAGAATGAAAGTGCGCCCTTCTGTAAAGATGATGTGCGATAAGTGCAAGGTGATTAAACGCAAAGGCATCGTAAGAGTTATTTGCGCAAATCCAAAACATAAGCAAAGACAAGGATAAGTAGATGGCAAGAATTGCAGGCGTAGATTTACCCAATAAAAAACGCATTGAGTACGGACTAACCTATATTTACGGCATCGGTCTCCATACTTCGCGTTTGATTTTAGATGCTACGGGCATCTCATACAACAAAAGAGTTCAAGAGCTTACCGAAGATGAGGCAGCCGCTATAAGAAACGAGATACAAAGCCGTTTCACCGTAGAGGGAGATTTGAGAAAGAGCGTTGCCATGAATATCAAATCGCTCATGGATATCGGAAGTTACCGCGGCATAAGACACAGAAAAGGACTTCCTGTACGCGGACAAAAAACTAAAACAAATGCCAGAACCCGCAAGGGCAAGAAAAAAACAGTCGGCTCCAAAGCCGCAGGTTAATGTAGGAGTATAACAAAATGGCAAAACAGAAAGTTGCAAGAAAAAAAGTTGTCAAAAAAAATATCGCTAAGGGCGTTATATATATTTCCGCTACATTTAACAATACTGTCGTAACAGTTGCCGATGAGATGGGAAATGTTATAGCTTGGAGCAGCGCAGGTTCGCTTGGTTTTAAAGGCAGTAAAAAATCTACTCCGTATGCGGCTCAGCAAGCGGTAGAAGACGCGCTTAATAAAGCTAAAGAACATGGGATAAAAGAGGTTGGCATTAAAGTTCAAGGACCGGGATCCGGACGCGAAACTGCCATCAAGAGCATAGGCGCAAGCGAAGGCATACGCGTACTTTTCTTAAAAGATATTACGCCTTTGCCGCACAACGGCTGCCGCCCTCCAAAAAGACGCCGCGTATAAAGAATCAGGAGATTAAAGATGTCAAGATATAGAGGACCAGTTGAAAAACTTGAAAGAAGATTGGGAGTAAGTCTTGCCCTAAAAGGTGAAAGAAGACTCTCAGGCAAAAGCGCGCTTGATAAAAGACCTTATGCTCCGGGTCAGCATGGACAAAGAAGGGCGAAATTAAGCGAATACGGATTGCAGTTAAAAGAGAAGCAAAAAGCCAAATTTATGTACGGAATTTCCGAAAGACAGTTTGGCAAGCTATTTTCAGACGCCGCAAGAAAAGAGGGAAATACGGGCGAAAACCTCATAACATTTATTGAGCAGAGACTTGATAATGTCATTTATAGAATGGGTTTTGCCACAACGCGCCGCTTTGCAAGGCAGATAGTAACGCATGGACACATTTTGGTGGACGGCGAGAGAGTTGATATACCCTCTTACAGAGTTAAACCCGGACAAAAGATAGAAGTCAGTGAAAAGAGTAAAAAGAATTCTCAAATTCAAAGAGCGCTTGAATTGACCGCCCAGACAGGCATAGTCTCATGGGTAGATGTGGATAAAGACAAAGTATTCGGTATTTTTACAAGATTGCCTGAAAGAGCAGAGGTTATCATTCCGATAGAAGAGAGATTGATTATAGAGCTCTACTCTAAATAACAAGGAGCGCAACATGATGACAAAAATTAATACATCAGCCTATGTTCCGACAGAACTGACGATAGAAAATACAGGCGATAATAAACTCAAAATCAGCGCGTATCCTTTTGAGGCGGGATTTGGCATAACGCTTGCCCACCCGCTTCGCCGCTTGTTATACGCAAGTACGGTGGGTTTTGCTCCGACATCAGTTAAAATAGACGGTGTTGCGCATGAGTTTGACAGCATAAGAGGCATGTTTGAAGATGTCGCGAATTTTATTATCAACCTAAAAGCTATCCGTTTTAAGATAAAAAACGACAGCCCTAAAGCGATAGTAAACTACTCGTTTAAGGGGCAAAAAGAGATTAAAGGCGCAGACCTTATAAATGATGAGGTTGATATAGTAACGCCCGATATCCATCTTGCGGCTATCAATGAAGATGCGGAGATTAACTTTGAAGTTGTTATAGAACGCGGTATCGGATATGTTCCAAGCGAAATCATAAGAGAGCATACGAGCGAGGGATTTATCGCGCTTGACGCGTTTTTTACGCCTGTTAAAAAAGCGATGTACGATATCGAAAATATTCTTATTGAGGATAATCCGGACTACGAAAAAGTGGTATTTACCATAGAAACAGACGGACAAATCTCTCCGATAGATGCTTTTAAGCACTCTTTGAAAGCCATGTATGAGCAGATGAGCGTATTTAACAATATACTTGATTCAAACAATATCAGCATTCAAGACGCAGATGCCGGCAAATTTGCAATTCTTTTGCAAAATATCAATGATTTGAATTTAAGCGCAAGGAGTTTTAATTCGCTTGACAAAGCGCAGATTAAATATGTTGCGGAGATTGCTCTTTTAAGCGACAACGAACTTAAAGGCTTGAAAAATTTGGGCAAAAAATCTTTTGACGAAATTAAAGCCGTCATGAAAGAGATAGGATTTCCTGTCGGGAGCTTATCCTCCGAAGATGCTGAGATTTTGAGAAAAAAAGTCAGCGAATTAAAAGTGAAATAAGGAAAACCGATGAGACATAAACACGGATATAGAAAACTCGGACGCACCTCTTCCCATAGAGGAGCGCTTCTTAAAAATTTGACCATCGCCATTATAAAAAGTGAGAAAATAGAGACAACTCTGCCGAAAGCAAAAGAGCTTAGAAGTTTTGTCGAAAAACTGATTACAAGGGCGAAAAAAGGCGACTCAAACGCACATAGAGCGATATTTGCAGTATTGCAGGATAAAGAGTCTGTAAATAAACTTGTAACTGTTGTAGCTCCCAAATATATTGAGAGAAACGGCGGTTATACAAGGATAATCAAAACGCGCATCCGTCATGGAGATGCCGCCGAAATGGCGTTTATAGAGTTAGTTTAATATTTAAAATCCTCCATGCGGGGGATTTTATTGTTTATTTAAAAATCCGCTGTTTTTATTCAAAAAAATACTTTATATCCGCATCTAAAACTTTTGCCGTTTTTTATAAATGCTCCAAATTAAAATGTTTGTTGTCCAAAGCAACATAAGGCATGGCTTTGAAATACATGTTAATAAGGTATAGTCTGTATTTCAGGCGTTTATAAAATCTCATAAATTTATCAACTAATAATTATTATCAATTATTGTATCTTGCCATGTACTCTAATAAAATATTAATATTAATTATGTTACTCTCACAATCTTAACTGGGGAGATAAGGTTTTGGGTGATTAAACTTCTTAGTTTAATCTTTAATATTGTTTTGCATATTAAAGGATAAAACATGCAGAGATTTTATTGTATAAAGCGTCTTGCTTTATTGTGGCTGGTTGTTGGGTTTGCGGTTACGCTATTGACAGCTGAAAGTATTGATCCAAAACTGATAGTATCAGACTCTACTTCTGCGAATGGTGAAAAAGATGAGGCGCCGCTAAGAATTCTAAGAAATGAACAGACGCCGAGCGGAAACGGCTATACGGCGCCGATAACTTTCAGCGAGCATGGCTTGGGTACCGTTATCACAAATCAATATGCCAATCTTGGTATTATTTTTGGTCCAAGCAGCGCATTTATATCGGTGGATGGAGCCAGCTCAAAAGCTCCTGTTTTATCGGGGGTACCGCAATTTCAAGGGGCAATATCAGGCAGTTTTGTTGATCCGAACAATATAACAAAAAAAATAGGCGCGAGCGCCATAAAAATGCGTGTAGGCTACATGGATGAAGCAAGAACGGTAAGGCTTTATCTTTACGATAAAAGAGGCAGACAGATTGATGCTCAAACGACAACAGTGAAAGGCGGATTTGAGGTCTTTAATATCAAAGCAGCAGATGAACTCTTTTACTCTTGGAAAATTCAAACTATTGCTCATGAGCCCGCAGGATATGCAATAGATGATTTTTCGGCGCAATTGGAAAAACCAAAGGATATTAATGCCACTATCAAGATAGTCTCTGACCATGCCGACAGTATGGATAGTACGCCAGAACCCGTTACGGGAAAAGACATTACTGCAACGATAGAGCTTCGTGATGAGAGCGGCTCCGTAGTAAATTATACATTTACTGAATGCAGGTGGAAAAATGTTCCTGACTTGTCAACTAAAACATTAACTGACAAAGAGGGCGACAGGACAAATAACTGCAAAATCACATTTCAGTATTCCAAAGAAGACGGTCCGAGAAATATTGCTTATGGCGGGAAAACTTTAGAGTTTGCGGGAACGGTTCAAACGGATTATGGCGAGGAACAGGAAGTTTTGGCAAAACATGAATTTAAAGTGTTTTTTGATAAGGATAAGGTGGATTCTCGTAAAAACAATTACGCTCCTAACTGGTTTTACTATTGGGGTAAAAATAATGCTGTACAAGGATTGTCAGATGCGAATATAGAATATACTTCTGACAATTCAATTTATGGCGAGGTAGATGTTGCGAAAGGCATAATCAAAATATCTAATTCTGCTGCTGGCGAGCATTACCCGGGCGGTATTGCAGTGCCTTCAGCGGCAAATTGCCCCGGCGGCAACTTCGGAGGAGCTAAGGGGATTGATTCGGTTACGGAGATATTAATTCATGAAAAGACGCACTTATGGACACATAATAATTGGAAAAATGGCGTATGGTTAGTCGGAATAACATCAGACTCTGACGACCCGACGCCAAACTTCAAAGCAAACGATGATGATTCGTTGCCTGATTTTTATGAAACAAGCGTTGTTGGAACGAGTCCAAACAATCGGGATAGCTGCGGTTTGGCTTTTATTAGAAGCGCAGGTTATGCTACATATGGAGATAATGAATATTACGCTATGGCACAAGGGCATAATCAAAAAGGCATTGCCGCTAACGATTGGGCAAATCCCGGAGCTCAAACTCAGCCTGCTTATAAAAAAGTACAAGCCTTAAATATAAATATACTCAAAGACAGTATACCTGAAACCAACTACTACAGTTCTGCATTTTCAGATTACAGTTGGCTGAGCAAAGTAAATAATATTACTGTTGCAGGTTACGCTTTCAAGGAAGGCGTTTCTGATAATTTAGTTGATGAAAATGGAGACGGAATTGCGGATTATCTAAGTATCAAGGTTAAGTTTTATTTTCCATACAGTAGTAAATACAGATTAAATGGCTACCTGTTTGATAGCAGAGGAAATCCTGTTGCCGAAGCTACTACAAGCAGCAGTGGATATGAGGGGGAGAATATCTTGGAACTTCGTTTCAATACAACACTGCTCAGAACATACGGAACAAATGGAGTATTCTACTTAAAATTGCTTCAATTCAGGATTGTTGACAAATTCGGAGATTCTTTTCCCGCAACAACAAATGCTTTAAACGCCTACACTACAAAAAGCTATACTCTTGACGGATTGCCGCTGCAGGCTGTACGATTTACGGGAGAGAATTTTTCAGATGAGGGCGTAGATACAAACGGCAACGGTTTGTATG
>JAITAB010000064.1 GCA_031284315.1 Campylobacteraceae bacterium | reverse complement strand
AGCCAAGCGCGTGCAGGATAACTGTATCTTGTGCCACGCGTCCATTGCTTCCGTTATAGCGGCAAACAGCGATATAAACCATCGCTATGACGATGAAAGCGTTAAAACCGGCAGACGCTGTTTCGAGTGTCATAAAGAGGTGCCTCATGGTAAAACAAGAGGTCTTACGACTACGCCTTACAATCTTGGCGTACGATATGTAAAATAGGGAGTTTGAATATGAAAAAATATATACTGCTGTTGGGCTGTTCGCTTGCGGCGATTATTGTTTTGGCTTTTTTGGCAAACAATATCAATGCAAAAGAGAATGAGAGAAAAGAGCTTATGAAAACGGGAGCCGAGATTGCCGATGCTACATTCAGTTCCGAATGGCAAAGGTATTATCCCAGAGAGTACGACTCTTGGAAAAAGACAAAAGACAATAAAAGATTGGAAGATATGGTCAAAAAGTGGCCTGAACTTGCGATAGTGTGGGCGGGGTATCCGTTCTCAAAGGATTACAATGCGCCGCGCGGGCATTATTACGCCGTACAGGATAATGTCAATACGCTTAGAGTTGCCGCTCCGGGAATACCGAACTCATCTGTGCAAAGTCCGCTTCCTACGGCTTGTTGGACATGTAAATCGCCCGATGTTGTAAGGCTCATGGAGACAAAGGGGGATTTGGAATATTATACGGGCAAGTGGGATAAATGGGGCAGTGAAATAGTAAACACGATAGGCTGTTACGACTGCCACAAAGCCGATACGGCGGAGTTAAAAGTCGGCAGAAAATATCTAAACGGCGGCTTGGAAGCGGCTGGCTTGGCTGTATTTGAGAGTTCAACCCATCAAAACAAAAGAGATTTGGTATGCGCGCAGTGCCACTCCGAATACTATTTTAGAAGCACAGACTATGAAGACGATGCGAAAGTGAAAAAAACGGCGATGGTCGTAACGCTTCCATGGAAAGAGGGGTTGAGGGCGGACGATATGATGAAGTATTACGACAACGGTTCAAATTTTCCGGATGGTAAACCATTTAAGGATTTTGTAAACTCAATCTCAAAAACCCCCGTTGTAAAAGCGCAGCATCCTGATTATGAGCTGCATACTATGGGTATTCATGGACAAAAAGGCGTCTCATGCGCAGACTGCCACATGCCTTATACGCAGGAAGGCGCGGTGAAATTTTCAGACCACCAAATCCAAAATCCGCTCAGAACGATGGATAGAAGCTGCATGACTTGCCATAGAGAAAGCGAAACAAAATTAAAAGCTATCGTTAAAGAGAAGTACGACAGAAAAGAGGAGCTTTTTGCGCTTGCAGTGGACAATCTTGCAAAAGCGCACTTAGAAGCAGGCAAAGCTTGGGAAGTCGGAGCTTCGGAAGCCGATATGCAAACGCCGCTTGATTTGATAAGACAGGGGCAGTGGAGATGGGATTATGCGGTAGCAAGCCATGGCGGCTTTTTCCATGCGCCGGACGAAACGCTTTATACTTTGGCAAAAGCCAATGATTATGCGCAGAATGCGCGTATAGCTCTTGTGGCTGTATTGGCGAAAAACGGCGTATCAAACTATATCGCGCCTGATTTTTCTACAAAAGAAAATGCGCAAAAATTGGCTGGGCTTGATATGAAAAAGCTTGTCGCTGAAAAATTGGAGTTCAAAAAGAAAATTGAACAAGAGTGGATTAAACAAGCAAAAGAAAAAGGTATTTTGGACGAAAATTTGAGAGATTATAACGACGATGTATCCTCATATTTCGGCGCTCCAAAATAGTTTTTAATTTGGGGAGAGGGCGGCGGCTCCCCTGTTTTGTTATTTTAAAGCGCGCCGCCGCTGTGAAATTTAGCCGTATATATTTCATAGAGCGCGGAGTTATTTTATTGGTCTTTTTATTCTGTCTTATAATCGCGAAGTTTTGCCGCTTATCAATGTAAAAAAATAGTAGATTTCCGTTTTTGCGGGAATGATATAAAAATACAAACATACTTTTCCGTCATTGCGGGCGCAGCGAAGCAATCCAGAATTTGAACGATATAAAAAGGTGTCATTACCGCAAGACGCAATTTCCGTCTTCGTCATTTCCATGCGGCAAATTTTTGCAGGGGCAGGCGTGAATTCAAAATAGAAAAACTATCATTTAATAAATAAAACAATCTTTTTTATTTGCATGCATGAATTGCTTTATTTGTTTTTTGGATTGCCGCGCTTGCTTGCAATGACGAAAAGGCAAAGCAATACATCTTTAAAATAGATAAAAAAAGAAAAAATAACCGAGATAGTTCATTTTACCTGCTATTTACAGTTATTTTTGTAAAATCCGTTTATAATTTGAATCGGAGGAGATTTTGCTTAATTTTAGTATTATGGCATCAGCGGTGATGTTTGCCATAAATCTTTTCAGCTTTGTATGCCTTTTTTGCAGAATTGGATTTTTGAAAACAAAAGGGCGCATCGTTACGGCGGTTATATTGCTTGCAGTTACGGCTTTGGAAGTATATTATCTTACATCGTTCAGACGCGGCGGGGACGATGTGTTTATGCTGCAATTCAGCGCGGCTCTCGTAGGCATATCCTTTATACTTTTTTTCTTTTCGCTTCTCTATTTTGTCCTGCGCATACCGCTTTTTATTATACCGTTCAGAAAAGAGCGCAGGCAGGCTTTGAAATTTATACTTGATATTACGATATTGATAGCGGCTTTGTCTTGGGCGCTTAAAGGTTTAGCAGGCGGTTTTAGCAAGCCGATTAGACGCAAAATAAGCATAAAGATAGATAATTTAAGCGCGCCTTTAAGTATAGCGCATATAACCGACGCGCATATAGGGAAGGTTTTGGGCAGAGAATTTATGCAAGAAGTCGTAAACGGCGCAAATGAATTGGACGCGGATATAGTCGTTATCACTGGGGATTTGGTGGACATGACTCCAAAATACGCAAAAGAAAAACTTGAACCATTGAAAGAGTTGAAGAGCAGATACGGCGTGTATTATGTGCTGGGCAATCATGAATACTTTGACAATGTCGCAGGCGTCGTGAAACTCATAAAAAGCTTCGGCATAAAGGTATTGGATAATGAAAATGTCGTTATCAACGGATGCGTAAATTTGGCAGGCATCAATGATATCAGAGGCGAGAGATTCGGCGTCTTTAAGCCCGATATCAAAAAAGCTTTGAGCGGCAGAGATGCAAATCTCCCGACTCTGCTTTTATCGCACCAGCCAAAAGTCGTTGAAAAGATAACGGACGAAGACCGCGTGGATTTGGTCATCAGCGGACACACGCATGGCGGGCAGATATTTCCGTTTGGTTTTTTGGTGCTGCTTGACCAGCCGTATCTTTACGGACTTTACGAACATAGCCTTGTTACGCAGGTCTTTGTGAGTTCGGGCGTTGGTTATTGGGGTCCGCCTTTAAGGGTATTGGCTCCTTCTGAAATCGTAAAATTAGAGTTAAAAGGATAGTTATGACAAACAGTGTTTCAAAAATTTTCGGCTTGTTTGCCGCCGTTCGTTTCCCCAAAAAAATGCAAACTTTTATCAATAAAACTTATATCAAACTCTTTAAAATTGACATGAGCGAGTTTAAAAATGCTGAGTATTACGAAAGTTTGGGCGGGCTTTTTACGAGGGATTTGGTCAAAAAAAGAGAATTTATAAAAAACGAAAACGCTCTTATCTCTCCATGCGATGCCCTGATAACGGAGCTTGGCGGCATAAACGACATGAAGGCTTTGCAGATAAAAGGTTTTTCGTATTCGGTAAATGCGCTTTTGGGCGGCTACACGCTGCGCAAAGACAAGGAAAAACTAAAAGGCGGGCTTTTTATGAATTTTTATCTCTCTCCGTCCGATTATCATCATTACCACGCGCCATGCAGCATAAGAGTTTTAAAAGCGACTCACATACCCGGCGCGCTTTATCCTGTCAATCTAAAATGGCTTCATAAAAAAGCCGAATTGTTCTGCGAAAACGAAAGGGTTGTTTTAGAGTGTGAAACTGCGTCAAAATCGCGCTTTTGGCTTGTATTTGTGGGCGCGTTAAATGTCGGCAAAATCCGCTTTTTGTTTGATGAAAATATCGCGACAAACGCGAAAAAAGAGGAGCAGAGCTATTATGCATACAAAGATTTGAATCTTTTTCAGGGTGAAGAGATGGGCTTTTTTGAAATGGGTTCTACCATTGTATTTTTGGGCGAAAAAGCTTTCAAACCGCTTGTAAAAAGCGGTGAAAAGGTGAAATTTACGCAGGAAATTATCGCGGAAAAAGAGTAATTTTGTAAAAACTTAAACGCATTTAGGCGCGTGAATTTTTGCGGTTTTTTGTTTTTTGCAAAAAGCGCGGCAGCCCAAAAGTTTTAGCAAATGCAATATTTACATTTTTTGGTTTGCGTCTTTTTGTTATCTAAAAGCGGCGCAAAGAGCGGGATTTTACGGTAAGGAAAATCGGCGCATGTAAAAACGGCAAAAACGCGCAAATTTGCCAAGCCGCGAAAAGATAATTTTACAGATATTTAAGCCATGAGGGCAGATTTTTTTGTTCGGTTTTTATACTTGTGCTTTCTCCATGACCCGGATAAACTCTCCAATCCTCGCGAATTTCTAAAAATTTCAAAATACTTTTCTTCATATCTTCGGGGGAACTGTACGGAAAATCCGTCCTTCCTATTGAATTTTTAAATATAAAATCCCCGCTGAAAAGCGCGTCCGCTATTTTAATCGCGCTGCATCCGGGAGTATGTCCGGGAAAATGCAAAAACTCTATCTCAGCGCCGCCTATTTCAAATTTCGCGTCTCCTTCAACTGCAATGTCAGGCACAGATGACGGCATACCATATCCGAATGGGTCGCTTGAGAGCATAAATATATCTGATTTTGGAGTGTAAAGTTTGATTTTCAGTCCTTTTTGCAGCTCATAATTAGACCAAACATGGTCAAAATGCCCATGAGTATTCAATATTGCCAAAGGGTTTTGCACATTTTTTGTAACCCATTCAGCCGCATTCATGCCGGGGTCTATGATAACTTCGCCTTTGGGCAGATAGACTATATAGCAGTTCGTCTCCAGCGTCCCCATCGGTCTTGATATGATTTTCATTTTGTATCCTTTTTTGTTTAAAGTAATGGTAGCAGATTTTTTTAAATTAAAAATATTTTATGATGACGGCTATTTGTGTTTTTTAAAAGAATTAATTAATCGTTGTTTTAGTACAATTTATTTAATTATCTGCCATAAGGTAGAAATTATTTTTTTATGGAGGGCGATTTATGAAAGAAATACCATTTTATAGACCGTTGATTGATGAGTTGGAATTTACGCACATACATGATGTTTTAGAGGGGAATAAACCTTCTAAAATAGATCAGTTTGAAACAAATGCGATGAAATTTTTAGGTGCAAAACACGCTATTGCTACATATAACGGAACGGCAGCAATGCATTTGGCTATGTGTGCTATGGATATGAAACGCGGCGATAAATTTATATGTTCGGTAAATTCTGCTCCGACTGTGGCGGAAGTTGTGCGGCATTTTGACGCTGAACCGATACTTGTAGATATTGACGCGGATGACTTCAATATAGATATCAAAAAACTTGAACAAACGCTTGAAAAAGAGGCTCATAAAAAACTTAAAGGCATTTTTGTCTCTCATGTCGGCGGGCAGCCGTCCGATATGGATCCCATATATGAACTTGCGAAAAAATATAATGTGCAAATTGTTGATGACGCCATAACCGCTTTTGGAGCGTCATATAAAGGCAAAAAAATAGGCGCTTTGGATTCGGCTATATCATGCTTTAGATTTTCGCCGCAGCTTAGATACAATATCGCAGGATGCGGCATTATGACAATGAACGATACGGAATTGTACGAGCGGGCGAAATTGCTGATAAACCATGCGATAGTCAGCAATGGATGGGATAAATTCGGCAATCTCGGCTATATATACGATGTGGTTGATATTGGCGTTAAATACGATATCCATGAAGTTAATGCGGCTTTTGTGCTCGCACAGCTTGCTAAAATGGACAGAATCATAGCCCGCCAAAAAAAGATAGCCGCTATTTATGATAAAGCTTTTGAAAATTGCCGCAATATAAAAACGCCCGTAGTTAAACGAGACCATATCTATACATACTATATCGTCAAAATAGATAAAAACCGCGACAAATTTGCGAAAGATTTGAAAGAAGCGGGAATATTTACAGGGCTTCACTATATACCGCTGCATCTTTTGTCTTACTATAAGACAAAATACGGTTTAAAAGTCAATGATTTCCCCGTTGCCTTAGCCAATTATCAGCAGATACTCTCTCTGCCTCTTTATGCGGCGATGAGCGATGACGACATAGAATATGTATGCGAGACAGTGAAAAATATTGCCAAACATCATGTTTAAGCGTTTTACCTCGCATATAGAGGATTATTTTTACCGCCCAAGTCTTTTTGGGCGGTTTTTATCGATTTTACTCTGCCCTGTCAGCTTTTTATGGTCTTTTTGCGCAAAGGTAAGGCGTGCTTTTAAAAATCCCATTGACTATCATATACCCGTTATAAGCGTAGGCAATTTAATCGCAGGCGGCAGCGGCAAAACTCCCGTATGTGTAGCCATAGCAAAAAACATGACAAAACCAGCCGTTATTTTGCGCGGTTACGGGAGGCTTTCCAAAGGATTGATTGTCGTAAGCCGTTTCGGAGAAATTTTATGCGGCGTAAAAACAAGCGGCGATGAAGCGATGCTTTATGCCAAAGAGCTTAAAAATGCGCTTGTCATAGTAAGCGAAGACAGAGTTTTGGGCATACAAAAGGCAAAAGAACTTGGCGCGGAAGTTGTCATTTTGGACGACGGCTTCGGTAAAATTAATATCAAAAAATTTGACATTCTTATCCGACCAAATCCAAAACCTGCAAACTCTTTTTGCATTCCCTCAGGAGCGTATAGAGAGAGTATTTCAAACTACAAAAATGCGGATTTGGTTTTGGAAGAGGGCATTAATTTTACAAGAGAAGTCGAAACAATAAATGAAACGAAAAAGATGGTTTTGGTAACCGCGATAGCAAATCCTTCGCGCCTTGACAAATTTTTGCCGCTTTCAGTAACGGCGAAGTTTTTTTTCCCAGACCACTACATGTTTACAAAGGACGAATTGGCGGATATTTTGCATCAAAGCGGCGCGGAATCCATCCTTACCACGACAAAAGACGCCGTAAAAATGGAAGAATTCGGCTTGCCTCTGTCTATCTTAAAACTTGAAATATCCCTGCATGAACATATTATAAAAAAAATAGAAGCATATATAATGCATGCTTTACTTTAAGCCTGCCGTACAAATTAAAAGCATAAAACTTAACTATCCAAGTTTATTTTCGCGCCAAAAGCTATATACTAAAATATTTTTTATCTTTTGTAAGATATTATTACGGGCAGATTTTAATTAGGATAGATTTATGGGAAGAGCATTTGAATATCGCAAGGCGGCAAAAGAGAAACGATGGGATAAAATGTCCAAAGTATTTCCAAAACTTGCTAAATCCATAACGATGGCGGCAAAACAGGGCGGGCTTGATCCCGAAATGAATTCCAAACTCCGCACCGCTATTTTAACCGCAAAAGCGCAAAATATGCCAAAAGACAATATAGAAGCGGCGATTAAACGCGCGGCAGGCAAAGATGCGCAGGATATAAAAGAGGTGCATTACGAAGGCAAGGCTCCTCATGGCGCGCTTATATGGGTGGAGTGTGCGACCGACAATCCGACAAGAACGGTAGCCAATATCAAAACGCACTTTGGCAAATGCGGCGGGCAGATACTGCAAAACGGCTCTTTGGAATTTATGTTTTCGCACAAAGCGGTATTTGAATTTGACAAGCCGAAAATCAGCAAAGACGATTTGGAGCTTGCTTTGATAGACGGCGGGCTTGAAGAGCTTGATGAAAATGAGGGCAGTTTTTACGCTTATGCGGCATATTCGGACTTTGGTTCGCTTTCAACGGCTTTGGAAAATCTTGCCATAGAGCCAAAAAAAGCGGCTTTGGAATATGTGCCAAATACTCCTGTGGAGTTTAGCGAGGAACAGCTTGTTGATATCGAAAAACTCATTGACCGCTTGGAAGATGATGACGATGTGCAGGCGGTTTACACAAATATAGCTTAGCAAAAGCCTTTATTGCGATAAAATTTGACATGTGCGCCTAATGTTTGGGCTTTGCGACGGTTTGACGGACTGAATAAAAATGCACAGTATTTTTAGAGTTGACAAAATGCGCAGGAATAAGACATGGGAATGAAGCGCGGCGCGCCAAAACCGTAACCCGAGCTGTTTTAGCGGCGAAGCATGTACTATTATGCGATATTTGGACTGCTTTTGTATTTCACTTTTTCTTTTTGGCGCTTCTTAATCCATGATTTATTATCCATTTCATAATATTTCATCTCCAAATATTACACCAATTTCTCTCATTTTATTTTTGCCACCATTTTTCGCGGGAATTAAGTTAGCCTTAAAATCTCTCTTGCTTTTTGGTCTATAAATCCAGCAAATTCATCGCTATCATTTTGCGCTTTGCACACTTCGTATGAGGCTATGCCGTAATTTTTCGCGATATTTGCATAATAGAGTTCAAGCTCAAAATCCGTTTCCGAGTTGTCAATCGTAAATGAGAGCGGATAAATAACCACAGGCGAAGGAGCGATAGTTTTTAAAACCTCGTCAAGAGATGGTCTTAGCCACTTTACCGGCCCCAATTTTGATTGATACGCCAGATGAATATCGGCAAATCCCATATCTTTTAATCTTTCGCTCAAAATCTCCACATGTTTTTTAAGATGCGTTTCGTAAATATCTTTTTTAGCGATAGAAACGGGCAGGGAGTGAGCCGAAAAGATGAGATACGCACCGCTTTTGGCATGCTTTTTGATGGATTTGACGATAGTTTCGTTAAAACGCTCATTGTCAAAAAAATGCTCGATTTTAAATATTTTTATATTTTTGCCTCGAAAAAATCTATCCGCATCATCAAACGAAGAGAGCGTTGTAGTCGTTGAAAAGTGCGGATACATGGGAAACAGCAGCGCTTCATCATAATCTCTGCCTTGAAAAATATCCGCGATTTTTGGGGCTGTATAACGCATTGCAAAGAAAATATCATAATCTCCAAGCGACAAAACTTCTATCTTTTTAATTAAATTTTGCGTATGTTCGTAAATCTTACTGCCGCCGATAAGTTCATAATTTTTCCAAGCTTTTCCTGAGCGCGAAATCGTTATAAGCGCAGATATGATATAGCGAAGCTTGGATGCGATAATGCGCTTGTCCAAAAACATATTTTTCAAAAACTCTTTTAACTCTTTTTTTGAGCGCGCGCCGCCCATGTTGAGTAAAATAACCGCTCTTTTCAAATGCGCTCCTTCAAGCGAAAACGCCATTTTAGCGAAATTCATTTTATAAGCTGATAATTGTTGTATAATGCGCGAAATTTTTCAAAGGATTGACATGGGACTAAAAAAATATGATTACACAAAAGACGAATTAAAGGCTTTCGCGTATGCTATTATCAAAACCGATAGAGGAGATATAAAATTAAAACTTTATCCCGAAGAGACGCCCATTACTGTGGCTAATTTTGCGTATTTGGCAAAGAGCGGATTTTATGACGGGCTGAAATTTCACAGAGTTATTCCGAATTTTGTAATTCAAGGCGGTTGTCCGCTTGGCACGGGTACGGGCGGTCCGGGCTGGAAAATAGCATGCGAATGCGATAAAAATACGCACAAACATCAAAGAGGCTCTCTATCCATGGCGCATGCCGGGCGCGATACGGGAGGAAGCCAGTTTTTCATCTGCCACTCAAAACAGCCGCATTTGGACGGCGTTCACACTGTCTTTGGCGATACAATAGACGAAAATTCCCTGAAAACGCTTGACAGCATAAAAGCGGGCGATAAAATCAAAACGATAGAGATAAAAGAGAGCGTTTAAGCGGTTTTTTGCATATATAAAAACTATGCATGCAAAAAATTTACCGTATTTTTACCCTCTGCATTTCAGTAAAAGCGGCATGCTGTAAGTTTGTCTTATAAAGGATAAAAAATGCTGAAGATTTTATTTTCACCAAGCGAAGATAAAAGCGCGCTCTCACCTTACGAAAATGTGCTTGAAAACTCACTGTGGATTTGCGAAAAATTTCAAAGCAGAAAAAAATGTATTGATATTTACAATAAAATCCTCTCTGATAAAAATGAAAAGGAACTTCGGCAGCTTTTCGGTTTTAAAAACAAAAAAGAGATAGATAAGTTTCTACCCATAGATTTTTTCGCATGCAAAACTCAAAAAGCCGTTTTAAGATACACAGGCGTTGCATACAAAAGCCTTAAATACGCCTCTTTGGATATAAGCGCGCAAGAATTTATAAATAAAAATGTTATGATCTTCTCAAATCTACTGGGTCCTTTGCTATCTGGCGATAGAGCGCCGTATTATAAATTAAAACAGGGCGAAACTTTAAGAGGATTTGATACGGCTTTACATTATAGGGAGGTTTTTTCGGAAAAGATAGACGAGTGGCTGGGAGATAATCTTATAATTGATTTGAGGGCTGGTTTTTACGAAAAATTTTACTCTTTGAAAAAGCCTCATATAACGATGAAGTTCTATAAAAACGGCAAAATTTTGAGTCATTTTGCAAAAGTTTACAGGGGTGCGCTCTTGCGCTCTTTGGCTATACATAGACCGCAGAATATATCTGATTTTGGAGAGATTGATTTTGAAAATCTGCGTATAAAAGAGATAAAAAATATTGCGCTAAAAACCGAATATTCATTTGAAATAAAAGAGTAAACATACATTGGCTTTTGACTATTAAGTTTGAAAGTACTTATTCTTTATATTTTTTAGCACTTTAAGGCTGCACTTGCTTTTGTAGATGTGCGTTTTTCTATACAAATTCATCTATTAAAAGAATTAAGTTAGCTTAAAGTACTATAAAAATATAATATCACTTTTATTATCATGTAGGATTGTAATATGTATAGTGCCTTAAAATTCCTAAGTAGCTTTTTTATATGGTTGAGTATTGTTATATTGTTTGGAGGATGTACAATTCCAGCACCAGCTCCTATTCCGCTTACCGAAGAGTATGCGTTTAGTTTTGAAAAACGATATATGGAAGAGGCAGAACAAATTGTTGCCCAAATAGATAAAAATAGATCAGTGGAACATGTTGTCAAATGGATACAGCCATCGAATAAAAAAGAGAATTGCAAGGTATGGACAGGCGTAACAAAAACGAATGATCGTACAAAAAAAGATAGTTTTAAACTGTTTTGGGATGGCGGGTGCAAAGATGGTTACGCTTACGGACTGGGTAGAGAAATTGAAATACATGATATGTTTAATTCGCAAGAACAAGTAGGTATTTATAAAAATGGTATGGCTGATGGTGGTTATTGTGTGAGGAAGTATATTAATGACTCTTCAGTTATTATAGTAAATGGCGAATGCAACTATGAATACAAGGCAGAATATACTGTTAGTATAACCTCTAAAAAAGATCCAAAAACTTTTAATACGTTATTAAGTTTTAACTATGGCGTAATGAATGTATTTCCTAATTTAGTTGTCGCAGATGAACCGTTTTTTGGTGGCAGACGATTAATGAAAATTTATCCGAATTTTGCGCATATAAATTACGATATGAGCAATAATGAATTTGAAGACTATAATGTGATATATAGTATGAAAAATAGTAGATTTGTTGATGACGGAATAGCCATTGTAATTCCTAAAGCAAATCGCATTATAGTACAGGATGTGTCAAACGGCAGAGTTTTTACATCTTATCCGCAATCTTTTATAGAACATATATCTTCAATGTATAGCGAAATACTTGAAGCCGAGGAGCGTGCATTGGTGGCACAAGAGAAGGCGCTAACCATAAAACAAAATTATTTGGACAAGATATGTAAACCAAATATAAAAGTAGCTTTTATGGATAATGATAAATATAAAGCGATTTGCACTGATAGCGAAAAACTAAAAGAAGCATTTGATAAAAATATGGAAATGGCTAATATACAAAAGCAACAAATACGCGAACAAATTCACCGTCAAAACATGGAAAATGCGGCGGCTCGGCAGGCTTATGCAGCGCAACGTCAGGCTGAAATTGCACAACAACAAGTATTTAATCAGCAAATACAGAATATGAATCAAAATTTCAATGCACAACAACAAAATTTTCAATTGCAACAGATAAATAATTATCTTAGATATGGATTTTAATATCTAAAGCAACTTGATATAATATAAGTATATTATTTTGCCTTAAATCCGCTTTTACTTTTGCAAAATTCGCTCAAAAAACAGTCATTGCATTTTGGATTTTTAGCAGTACAGATATACCGCCCGAAAAGCACCATGCCCTGATGCAGAATATCAAGATTGTTTTTGAAAGCCTCTATCAAGTCAAGCTCCGTTTTTTGCGGAGTTTTTGCCGCTGAAAGCCCAAGCCTGTGAGAAGTGCGGAACACATGCGTATCCACAGCCATCAAATTTGCGCCGCTATATTCTATCATGACTACATGCGCCGTTTTTTGCCCAACGCCCGCCAAAGTTATCAATTTTTCCTCATCAAGCGGGATTTCGCCGCCGAAATTCTCCTCTACGCTTTTTGCCATTTTGATGAGATTTGCCGCTTTATTGTTAAAAAAAGAACAGCTTTGAATGAGCATTTTTAAAGCTTCCAAGTTCGCGCATGAAAGCGATTTTACATCGGGATAGGCTTCAAAAAGCGCGGGCGCGATGATATTTACCCTTTTATCCGTACACTGCGCCGAAAGCATTACGCAGACTAATAATTCGTAAGAATTTTTATATTCAAGTTCTGTTTTAGCGTTTTTATATTTTTCAATTAAAATCTCTTTTATGAGAGTTATCTCATGTTTTGTTGATAATTTCACTTTTTTTGTTTCCAAATTTTAAAATAGTATGCAAATTTTAGCATAAGAAGTTATATAAAATGAAGCCATTAACTTATATTAATACAAAATTCAGTATAATTCACTCTCAAAATTTCGCATTGGCGGAAAAAACTTACAAAGGAAAGATGGAATGAAGAAGGTGATTGCAGGCGTATTTGCGCTTTTTGTTGCGGCTAATTTAAATGCCGCGGTTGTAGCTACTGTTAATGGTCAGGAGATAACGGACGAAGACATAAACCGCGCGCTTCGTCAAGTGTCAAATGGACAAGCGTCAAATTATGAAAATTTGAACGCCGACCTTAAAAAACAATTGATTGATCAGGTCATAGAACAGAAACTTTTAGTGCAATATGCCATTAAAGACGGTATAGAGAAAGACGCTTCATATCAAAAAATACTTTCTCAGGTTAAAAACGATGTCGCTCTTCAAGCATGGCTTGAAAAAGAGTTCAATAAATTAAAAGTAAGCGACGAACAGATTAAAAAATTTTATGATGAAAACGCTAATACCTATTTTGTAAAACCCGAAGGATTGAAGGTAAGTCATATTTTGGTAAAAGATGAGGCAACGGCAAAAAAAGTTATCAAAGAGCTTAGCGGCGCTAAAGATTTATCTGTTAAATTTGCAGAAGCTGCGGGTAAATATTCAGAAGATAATGCTTCTAAAGCGCAGGGCGGCGATTTGGGTACTATCACAAAACAAACGCCATTTTTTCCAGAGTTTTTAGATGCGGCATTTGCGATAAAAAAAGGCGAAATATCAAAAACTCCCGTAAAAACACAAGTTGGTTATCATGTCATATATGTTGCCGACAAATTTCCTGAGGGCAAATATGAACTCAATGAAGTTAAAGACGCAATTGCTTCGGATTTGAAAAGAGTAGAATTTCAAACTTATCTCAAAACGCAGGCTAAAACGCTGAAAGATAAAGCTAAAATAGAGATAAAATAACATCAAGAGGCTTTGCATGAGAGTATTTGATATTATGGAAAGCGGCGTTATAAGCGGCGAAAATGTCGGCAAACTTTTTGAATTGGCAAAAGCAAACGAGTTTGCCATTCCTGCCGTTAATGTCGTTGGAAGCGATTCTATCAATGCCGCTTTGGAAGCCGCGAAAGCTGTAAATTCGCCGATAATTATCCAATTTTCAAACGGCGGCGGCGAATTTATTGCAGGCAAAGGTTTGGGAACTTCCGATGCGGCGGCGCTTGGGACGATTTCAGGCGCACAGCATATACATTTGGCAGCCAAGTCTTACGGCGTACCGGTAATTATCCATACAGACCATGCGGCAAGGAAACTTTTGCCATGGATAGACGCTCTTTTGGATGCGGGCGAAGAGTATTATAAAACGCGCAAAAAACCGCTTTTTAGCTCTCACATGTTAGATTTATCGGAAGAGCCGCTTAAAGAAAATATAGCTACATGCGTTAAATATCTTAAGCGCATGAGTAAAATCGGCATGACGCTTGAGATAGAGATAGGCGTAACTGGCGGCGAAGAAGACGGCGTGGACAATAGCGGCGCGGATAACGCTCTATTATATACTCAGCCAAAAGACGTAGCTTACGCTTATGAGGAATTAAAGAAAGTGAGCGATAATTTCACTATCGCGGCATCGTTTGGAAATGTTCATGGCGTTTACAAGCCCGGAAATGTTGTATTGACTCCGAAGATTTTGGGAAATTCGCAAGCGTATATAAGAGAAAAATTTCATCTTGATACGCAAAAAAGCGTAAATTTTGTTTTTCACGGCGGTTCAGGTTCAACTTTGGCTGAAATAAGAGAAGCCATAAGCTACGGCGTTGTGAAAATGAATATAGATACGGATACGCAATGGGCGTTTTGGGACGGCGTGAGGGGATACAGCGCGAAAAATGCGGCGTATTTACAAGGTCAGCTTGGAAATCCCGAAGGCGGGGATAAGCCCAATAAAAAATATTATGACCCGCGAAAATGGCTCAGAGAGGGTCAAAAAAGTATGATAGAACGCTTAAAAACGGCATTTTCAGACCTTAACTGCCTCAATAGAAATTAAAACAGTTCGTCCGCGTTTTTGGCGCGGGCGGATTTTAAACTCCGAAACGATATAATAAGCCACTTGAATTAAAGGTTTTTTATGAAAGTAATACACACAAAAGATAAAAATTTTAAAGCCGAGTTTGACGCGCTTTTGTCGCGTGGGGCGATGGATTTGAAAGAAGCGGGAAAGATAGTCGGCGGCTTGCTTGAAGAGATTAAAACCGATAAAAATGCCGCCGTTAAGAGACATATTTTAAAATTTGACAAATGGGAAGCCAAAAGCGACAGCGATTTGGAAATACCGCCTGCCTTGATGAAAAAAAGTTATGATGAACTTGATAATGACTTGAAAAACGCGCTGCATAAAGCGTATGAGAGGATTTTTGCTTTTCATGAGAAACAACTTCCCAAATCATGGCTTACATACGAAGATAACGGGATAGTTTTGGGGCAGAAAATCAGCGCGGCGGATAGAGCGGGGCTTTATATCCCGGGGGGCAAAGCGGCGTATCCGAGTTCGCTTTTGATGAATGCGATTCCCGCTATTGCCGCAGGCGTAAAAGAGATAACGGTTTGCACGCCCGCGCCGAATAATGAATTAAATTCGCTCCTTTTAGCCGCCATGCACCTTTGCGGCGTTAAAAAAGCTTTCAAAATCGGCGGCGCAAGCGCGATAGGAGCGATGGCGTACGGCACTGAAAGCATTCCGAAAGTTGATGTTATAACGGGTCCTGGCAATATATTTGTGGCAACTGCAAAAAAGATGGTTTTCGGCGAAGTAAATATAGATATGATAGCTGGTCCCAGCGAAATAGGGATATTGGCAGATAAAAGCGCAAATCCCAAATATTTGGCGATAGATTTGCTCTCTCAAGCCGAACATGACGAAATGGCAAGCTCTATTTTGATAACAACAGACAAGGCGGCAGCCGAAAATACGCTAAAAGAGATAAACGCTTATCTTCCAACGCTTTTGCGCCGCAAGATAGCTTCCGCTTCCGTAGAAAACAGAGGCGCGATAATCGTAGCTGAGGATATGGACGAGGCAATATCTTTGATGAATAAAATTGCGCCCGAACATTTGGAGATTGTAACGCAAAATCCGTTTGACCTGCTGCCCAAAATCAAACATGCAGGAGCGATTTTTATGGGTTCTTTCACGCCTGAGCCGATAGGAGATTATATAGCCGGACCAAATCATACGCTGCCCACAGGCGGAACCGCGAAATTTTTCTCTCCGCTGAATGTTGAGCATTTTATGAAAAAATCCTCAATCATATACATGAGCAAAGAGGGCGTAAAAGAGATAGGCGAAAGCTGTGCGCTTCTTGCAAATGCCGAAGGATTGGGCGCACATGAAGAGTCAGTAAGAGTCAGGCTGAAAGATTTAAAATAGGCAAAAATATGCGCAAAAACATAGCGGAAAACAAAAATGAAAGCTGGAGCGGTTTTAGCAAAGAAGAAGAGCTGTTTAACAGCTTAACTCATATAGTAGGCTTTTTGTTCTCTATAGCCGCGCTTGTCATTTTGGTAGTTTTGGCGTCTTTGGAGGGAAATGTCTGGAAGATAGTAAGTTTCAGTATTTACGGCGCAACGCTTATCATTTTATACGGCATTTCAACTCTATATCACAGTATAAGAGGCAGAAGTAAAAAACTGTTTCAAAAGTTAGACCATATAAGCATATATCTGTTGATAGCAGGCTCTTACACGCCATTTACGCTTGTAAGTATGCGCGGCGGCTGGGGCTGGAGTATATTTGGAATTATATGGGGATTGGCGGTTTTTGGTATCGTGCAGGAGTTTTTTGTCAAAAATCCCAGACGCATTTTATCTTTGGTAATATACATCGTCATGGGCTGGCTTATCCTGATAGCCGTAGTTCCGCTTGTAAAAAGCCTGCCTGTCGGAGGGCTTGTCTGGCTTGTCATAGGCGGACTTTTTTATACCGGCGGAGTTTATTTTTTTATGAATGACGAAAGAGTGCGCCATTTTCACGGCATTTGGCATATATTTGTTATGGCAGGCTCAATCAGCCATTTTTTTGCCATGGCGTTTTATGTATTGTAAGGGCTTCAAATCAACTCTATTTTAACTCTTTATGGTACAATTTGAGATTTATAAAATACAAAATAGAGATTTGACGCGAATGATGCATATTGATACAGTTTATATAAACGGCGAATTTGTAAAACCACACGGCAGAAAAACTCTGACGCTCATAAATCCCGACAATTTGGAAACGATAGGCAAAGTTATTTTATGTGATAAAAAAGACGCCGCTTACGCTATAAAATGCGCCAAAGAGGCTTTCAAGACTTTTTCAAAAACTTCTATACGAGAGCGCGCTGAAATTTTACAAAGGCTTTATGACGCCATAAGTAAAAGAGAAGACGAACTTAACGCCGCCGCCGTTCAAGAGTACGGCTCGCCGATAAGCGCGACAAGAGGCAGGACGCGTTTTGCAAAAAATATTTTTTTGACTGTGCGCGATAAGATGAATAAATTCAGCTTTGAGCAGATTTTGCATGACGGCTCCAAAATCTTAAAAGCGCCGTTAGGCGTTACGGCGGCTATATCTCCATGGAATGCAAATTATACGCATATATGTCAAAAAATTGCTCCCGCTATCGCCGCAGGCTGTACGGTCGTACTCAAACCAAGCGAATACAGCGCGATAGAAACGCAGCTGCTTTGCGAGTGTTTTAGTGAAGCGCGGCTTCCGAAGGGGGTCGTAAATGTCGTAAACGGCATTGGCGAAGAGGTCGGAAGTTATATCGTAAAACATAAAGATATTGCGCTTATAAATTTCACAGGCTCAACAAAAGTCGGAAGAGAGATAAGCAAAAATGCCGCCAAAATGATAAAAAGAACGATTTTGGAACTTGGCGGCAAATCGCCCAATATTATTTTGGACGATGCGGATTTGGATACTGCCATACCGAATGCTTTGAAAATAGCTTTCAGCAACAGCGGACAGGCATGTCATGCGGGAAGCAGGCTTTTTGTGCCTGAAAGCAGATTTGAGCAAATATGCGAACTTTTGGTCAAATCCCTAAAAGAGATAAAAATTGGCGCGCTTTATGACGAACAGTGCTATATCGGACCGCTTATAAATGAAGCGCAGTTTAACAGAGTGCAGTCTTTTATCGCTTCAGGCATCAAAGAGGGTGCGAAAGTACTCGCGGGCGGCTTGGGCAAATTGGAAGGTTTTAATGGATACTACGCAAAGCCTACGATTTTTACCCATGTGAAGCCGAATATGAAAATAGCGCGTGAAGAGATATTCGGACCAGCGCTTTGCGTATTTACATACAAAAGCGTTCATGAAGCTATAAAATTGGCTAACGATACGATTTACGGGCTTGCCGGATATGTGAGCGGCACGGATTTGAATCGTGCAAAAAGCGTGGCGGAGCAGATTTTTGCGGGCTGGGTCTATATCAATAAAGGCGTATATGAGGGCAAGAGCGTCATACCTCATGTAGGCGCGAAGCAGTCAGGCGCAGGCATAAACGGCATTGACGACTATTTGCAGTTCAGATTTATATCTTGATTAAGGGGTTTTGATGGCGGATAAAGTCTATGTCATAGATACAAATATCATTTTGCAAAATATACAGCATGTTAAAAACCTTTGTGAAGAAGGCAAAAATATCGTTGTCATTCCCGAAACTGTTCTCATTGAACTTGAAGAAAAAAAACGCCAAACTGACGAGCTTGGCTTTCAGGCACGCGAATTTGCGCGGTTTTTAGCCGAATCAAAAGTCAAAGAGGTTGATATATCGGGCAATTACAGAGTCGTGAAACTCTATAACGAAAATTACAATATCCATTTGATGAGTAAAACGGAGTACGATTCGGACATAGAAGCGCGGCATATAGCGGAGAGCAATGACAAGCGCATTATTGAGATAGCCGATGCCGCGCGGAATTACTACAAAGGACAGAAAGTTATCTTTGTCTCCATAGACATATACGCAAGAATGTTCGGGCTTTTTAAAAATCTCAAAACAGAATCCCTGCGCGAAGACCGCTCAGAAGTGCCGCGCGCGCAATTTTTAAAAAGCGTGGATTTGGACTCTTCATTTTTCAACACTCTTGAAAATATGAATATAAAAAAAATTGACCCAGAATATAAAATAGAAAATTTTTGCTATGAATTTGTCTCAAACGACGGCAATAAAGTTTACGCGATAATACACAAAGAGCGCATACTGCCATTAAGCGAGGATGATTTTAAGGGCATGAAAGTAAAACCTGTCAATACAAGGCAGCGGTTTTTCATGAAAGCTATTTTGTCCGATTTATATAACATTTTGGTCATTGACGCTAAGGCAGGAAGCGGCAAAACTCTCATCGCCGTAGCTTCTGCCATGCGCTTGATAGATAAGGGATTGTACGACAAAATCGTATATGTGCGAAACTCAATAGAGAGTTTGGATAAGGGCGCAGATGTGGGCTTTTTGTCGGGCAATGACGAAAAATTTAGGATTTACAATATGGCGCTTTACGATACGCTGGAGTTTATCGCCAAAAGAGTTTTGAAAAAGACGGAAAACAAAGAGAGTGCGGAATCTATCAACTCTAAAATTACCGAAATGACGGAAAAATACCGCATAGAAAAACTGTGGCCGGGAGAAGCCAGAGGCAGAACTTTAAGCGATGCGGTAGTGATATTGGACGAATGGCAGAACAGCTCGGAAAATACGACGCAGCTTATCCTTTCAAGGCTTGATAACTCATGTACGGCAATCGTCATAGGCTCAAACAGACAGATAGACAACCTTTATCTCAATAAATATAACAACGGACTTACCAGCCTTTTGAAATTGACCCTGCATGAACACGAAGAGCTTAACATGTTTGCGATTGATTTGCAAAAAGCGGTTCGCGGCAAGTTTGCGGAGTTTAGCGAGCGGGTTTACGAAAATAAAAAACAACGCTAAATGAAAATAGAAAAAGAGTGCAAAGAGTGTATCCTTGCGCAGGGTGCGCGCGTGGGAGAGATTTTGAATCTTGCTCAAAAACAAAAAGAGACAATAACCGCGCTTGTCAAAAAGCATATTAAAAATTTTGATTATACGCTCACTCCGCCCCAAAATGCTTATAAATTATATGAAGAGATAGCCCTGTTTTTGAGGACTGGTGATATTTACAGAGAGATAAAAACCGCTTCGACAAAAAAAGCCGAAGAGCTTTTGCCTTTATGCGAAAAACTTTTGCAAAATGCCTCCGATATGCTTTTGTGCGCGGCAAAAATCGCAGTCGCGGGAAATGTGATAGATTTGGCTTCGAGAGTTCAATACGACTTGAAAGAGGAGATTAAAAATATCGCCGATTTTAAGTTTGAAACAGATGATTTTTTAGCTTTTAAAAATGCTCTTGCAAATGCGCGCAAAGTGGTTTATATCAGCGATAACGCAGGCGAAGAGGTATTTGATAAAGTGTTTATAAAGACGATAAAAAAGCTCTATCCTTTGGTTTTTATATATTATTTTACGCGCGGAAAGCCGATTATAAATGATATTACCTACGAAGACGCGCTAAATTCGGGCTTAAACGAATTTGCCGAAGTTGTAAACAGCGGCGTGCCGACTCCGGGATTTGTTTACTCTATGGCGTCATGCGAAGCGCAGGAGAAATTCAACCATGCCGATATTGTTATCGCTAAAGGCATGGGCAATTTTGAGTGCATGAGCGAGAATGAACGCGCAAATACCTTTTATCTTTTTAAGGTAAAATGCGCTCCCGTGGGCAGATTCGCACGAGCGAAGCTCGGCTCCATCATGTGCAAACGCTCATTCGCGTGAAAATGTTTCAAGTAATAATAAAACTTTATTTCAATGACATTTTCACTACTTATTGTTATATGGAGCGAATTAAAAGTAGAGTTTGAATATGGAATTTACCGTATTATAAAGAAACAAAAGATAAAATCATGTAAAGAAATTTTGGAATATAACCTAAATTTATAAACTTAGATTTTGGAAAAAACGATAAAACTAAAACAATAAGGGATTATGGAGTTAAGATAATGGCGATGAGTGAAGCGCTGATAAACAAGCATATATTGCAATGGGCAATAGATAGGGCTGGTATTGGCACTGATGATTTGTCTAAAAAATATGCAAAAATAGAAGAGTGGGTTAATGGAGACAAAAAGCCAACTTTTAACCAAGCTCAAGATTTAGCTAAAATTTTACAAATTCCTTTTGGTTATCTTTATCTAAAAAATCCACCCGAAGAAAAACTGCCTATTCCTGATTTGCGAACATTTGTTAATACAAGACATCAAATAAGCCCAACTTTTATAACATTATTGAATGATATTTCTAGAAAACAAGCTTGGTATAAAGAATATGCGATAATGAACGAGCATCTAAAAATTGATTGTATTGGCAAATTTAATATAGATGATGACTTTAAACAAGTTGCACAAGACATTGCAAATAAAATAAACTTTTCCACCATAAGCAGAAATAGAAATAATATTCTCAAAGATTCAATAGAGCGTGTTGAAGATATTGGTATATTAGTTATGAAAAATAGTGTACTGGGAAGCAATACACATAAAAAATTAGACATGAATGAATTCAGAGGGTTTGCGATGTATGATGAGTATGCCCCCCTCATTTTCATAAATGCAGGAGATTCTAAAAATGCACAACTTTTTACATTATTTCATGAGCTAACACATCTGTGGATCAATGAAAGTGGCATATCTGGCAGTTCGCTGAATAATATAGAAAATATGCATAAAACAGAACTTTTTTGCAATAAAGTTGCCGCTGAAATTTTAATGCCTGAAGATGATTTTAAAACAGAATTTTCTTCTGGAACAAATATAGATGAGACAATAAACAACCTTGAAAACCATTTTTGTGTTAGTAAGTTTGCCATCATAAATAAAATTTATAACTTAGGATTGATAGAAAAAAATATTTATGATGAACTATATTCTAAAGCCAAAAACGATTATATTAATTTTATGAACAATAATGCAAATGAGAAGCAAAATGGTGGAGGTAACCCATACTTTACTATGAGAACAAGGGTAGGGAAAAGGTTTTCCAATGCGGTTTTTTACTCTACAATGGAAGGCGTTACACTACATAGAGATGCTGGATATTTATTAGACATAAATCCTGCAAAAATATATAAATATGCGAATGAATTAGGGATTCATTGATGATATATCTGATTGATGCAAATATTATAATTACGCCGGAAAATGATTATTATTGTCATACTTTTCACCCAGGATTTTGGGATTTTTTGCAAAAGTACATACAAACAGGTGAAATTATCATCATAAAAAATGTATATGATGAGTTAGTAAAAGGAAGAGATGACTATATATCTAATTACTTAAAAGGCTTAAAGAACCAAGGCATTTTAGAAGTAAAAGAATGCGGTGATACAGAAACGCAAGAAAATTTTGTAGAGATATCAAGTCTTGTACAAGAAAACAATATATATTCTATTGCAAATAAAGAGTTTTTTTTGAGTGGAGCAGATCCATGGTTAATTGCAAAAGCAAAAACATTGAATGCGACAGTTGTAACATTTGAAATCATAGTTGACGAAACATCAAAAGTAATAAAGATACCAAATATTTGCAATAAAGTAAATGTGAATTATATTAACCTGAAAACTCTTATGGAGAAGTTATCACCAAAATTTATATTAGAATAATTATCAACAAATGGAGATAGAAGTAGTAACTCTATCCTCTAAAGAATAGCAATCTGAAATTTCAAATTGATTTTTTTACTACTATCCCGACCAATAAAAACCCAATAATATAAATTAGCCGCTTGTTTCTACTAGAATATCACCATATTTTTTATTATCGGATTTTTAATTCATATCAGGTTTTGGCGTCTTGCTTGTACTTGGCGGCAGTATCGGATAGGTAATTGGCTGTTTTCTGCCTGTTAATGAGTGCATAAACTCTATCATTTTTACAGCTTCCTTATCTGAAATTTTAATTCCGAGCTGCACGCTTCCCATCTCTCTTATGGCATCTTTCAAACTCCATATTTGTCCGTTATGAAAATACGGCGCTGTTTCGGCTATATTTCTTAAAGTCGGAGTTTTAACCATACCATATTTATCGCCTCTGAAATCTCCCAACTCTATAAATCTGTATTTTGCCGCGACTTGAAACTGCTGCATAGTTCCGCCCAAAGCTATGCCGTAATGGCATTTTGTGCAGCCTTTTTGCAAAAATACTTCAAATCCTTCTTTTTGCGCTTTGCTTAAAGTTTTTTCATTGCCGTTTAAAAAATCATCATACGGCGAAGGGGTAACAAGCGTGCGTTCAAATACGCCTATGACGCTTGCGATTTTTTCAAATGTGATATTCACATCTTTGCCGTAAGCTTTTTTAAACTCTTCAACATATTCGGGAATTGATGTAATGCGGGCGACTACAAGTTCGCTTGAAGCCGCCATTTCGGCTTCGGACTGTATTGGAGATTGAGCTTGGACTTCAAGGTGCGAGCTTCTGCCGTCCCAAAGCTGCACTTTATTGAAAACGGAATTATAAACGGTCGGAGCGTTCAAATGGTTAGGATTCATCGTCCATAAGTGTCCTATTGAAGTTTCTACGCCGTCCACGCCGCCCAAAGCCAAATTATGGCATGTATTACAGCTGATAATGCCGCTTTTTGAAAGACGCGGATCAAAGTAGAGTTTTTTACCAAGAGCGATTTTTTCGTCGGTTATCGGGTCGTTTTCATCATTTATGTAGGAAAAAAGTACTTGTATATCCGCAGGTATTGGTTCCAAACGCTGTTTTGAGGCTTTTTGCGCCAAAGATTCTTCCGCTGTCAAGATAGCGGCGCCCGCAGCCAATAAGAGGAATATTTTTAAATACTTCATGACATCTCCTTTTAAGGATTTTATATTAGAAATGATAATTCTTATTTACTTATTAACACCTTTATATATTGTGAAATGTTATGCGATTTTAAATAATTAAGCGGTATTTTGCTACAATACGCCTCAAATTATGGAGCAATTTATGAGTCAATATATCTTAAAAATTGATTGTCAAGATGAAAAAGGGTTGATATATAGAGTAGCAGACGCTGTGTTTAAGCATAAGTTAAATATCGTAAAAAATGATGAATTTGTGGATAGAGAGTATGGCAAATTTTTCATGAGAGCGGAGCTTAGCGGCGAGATAAATAAAGATGAGTTTTCAGGCACGCTTGAAGCTTTGCTGCCAAACGGAGCAAATATTTATATCGGCTTGAAAGATAAAAAAAATATCGTTTTGATGGGTACAAAAGAGTCGCATGTATTGGGCGATATACTTTTGAAACATTTTAGAGGCGAATTAAATGCCAACATTCTTGCCGTTATCAGCAATTATGACGACTTGAAAGAGCTTGTGCAAAAGTTTGAAATACCGTTTTTTTGCGCTCCACATGAGGATTTGTCAAGAGAAGAACATGAGAGAAAAATTTTGAAAATATTGGCAAAATTCAATCTTGATTTTATAATTTTGGCAAAATACATGAGGATACTCTCAAACGGTTTTGTAGAGCATTATAATGAAAAAATTATCAATATCCACCATTCGTTTTTACCTGCGTTTATCGGCGCAAATCCTTACAAACAGGCTTACGAAAGGGGAGTGAAAATCATCGGCGCAACCGCGCATTTTGTAAATAATAACCTTGACGAAGGTCCAATTATAGCTCAAGACGTTATCACGGTAAATCATGAGTTTGATTGGAAAGATATGCGCCGCGCAGGGCGCAATGTGGAAAAGGTGGTTTTATCAACCGCGCTTGATTTGGCGATAGAGGACAGGATTTTTGTCCATAAAAACAAGACTGTAATTTTTTGATGTTCAATGTAGTTTTATTGTCCCCGCAGATTCCGCAAAATACGGGCAGTATCGGCAGGCTTTGCGTAAATACGGATTGTACTTTGCATATCATAAAGCCTGCATGTTTTGAGATTAGCGACAAAATGGTCAAAAGGGCGGGGCTTGATTATTGGAAACTTTTGGATTTAAGAGTGTGGGAAAATTTGGACGAATTTTTATCGGCGTATTCAAAGGATTTCGCGCGTTTTTTCTTTGCTACGACAAAGAGTAAAAAGCCCTATTTTCAGGCAAATTATAAAAAAGGAGATTTTCTATTTTTTGGAGGCGAGTCTACAGGTCTTCCGATGGAATTTATGCAAAAAAATTGGGATAACGCGGTAACTATCCCTATGGGCAAAAACGGAAGAAGTTTAAATCAGTCGGTGGCTGCGGGTATAGTTTTGTACGAAGCCATCAGACAAAATTTTCAGGAGGTTTTAGATGGGCAGAGTTAAAGGCAAGCTGGGGCTTATAACAGGCGCGAGCGGAGGCATAGGCGAAGCGGTCGCAAGGGCATTGGCGAGTGAGGGATGCGATCTTATCTTAACGGCAAGGCGTGCGGAAAAATTAAACAATTTAGCGCAGGAGCTTGAAAAAGAGTATGGTATCAAAACGCATGTATATCTTGTTGATGTGCGCGTCAAAAAGAGCGTTGAATCACTGTTTGAGAGCGTAAAAACGGCGAAAATAACGCCCGATTTTTTGATAAATAACGCAGGGCTTGCTTTGGGGCTTGAGGGCGTGCAGGACGGCTTTACGGATAAATGGGATACGATGATAGACACCAACTTAAAAGGGCTTTTGTATGTAACAAGAGCGTTTTTGCCTTCCATGATAGAAAGAGGCGAAGGGCATATCGTAAATATAGGCTCAACTGCCGGATGGCAGACATATCCGGGAGGAAATGTCTATAACGCGACAAAATTCGGCGTAAGAGCGTTAAGCGACGCTATGAATTTAGACCTTGTGGATACGGATATAAAAGTCTCATGTATAGCTCCGGGAAACTGCGAGACGGACTTTTCGCTTGTGCGGTTTGACGGCGATAAGGAGAGGGCGGATAAAGTTTACGCGAAATACAAAACGCTTGAAGCAAAAGATGTGGCTGACGCTATTTTGTATGTATTAAATACTCCGTCTCATGTAAACATACCATATCTTCGCATCATGCCAAAAGCGCAGAGAAATATATACGTTTTTAAAGAGAACAGACCATAAAAACTGATATTTTGGTCATAGGAGCAGGAGCAAGCGCGCTGATGTTCGGGGCGCACTGCAAAAAGCAGATTTTATTTATAGACGCAAATTTAAATATCGGCGCAAAAATTAAAGTCTCGGGCGGCGGAAAATGCAACTTGACAAACAGATGCGTTAGCGCAAAAAACTACCTTGGAGACGAAGCGTTTATACAAAAAAGTTTGGATAGTTTCAGCTCTGCCGATACGCTTGCTTTTTTTGCAAAACAGGGCGTTTTTCCGACTTTAAAAGATAACGGACAATATTTTTGCGGCAGTTCAAAAGAGGTTTTATCGGCATTTGCCGCCGCAAATTCTAAGCATAAATTTTTATTCGGAAGCAAAGCTTTAGAAGTTGAGTTTGAAAAAGGCGGTTTTACCGTACATACCGACAAAGAGAGCATAATATCCGAAAAACTCATAATTGCAAGCGGAGGAGTTAGTTTTTCGCAGCTTAATGCAAGCGGCATAGGCTACAAAACAGCTAAAAAATTCTCTCATGAAATCACGCCGCCGTATCCCGCTCTTGTCGGGCTTACGCTGCAAAAAGAGCAGTTTTGGATGAAAGAGCTTAGCGGGATATCCATGAGAGTAAAGATAAAATATGAAGATTTTACATACGAAGACGATATGCTTTTTTCGCATTTTGGCATCAGCGGGCCGGCTGTTTTAAATACCTCTTTAAGATGGGAGAGAGGCAGGATAAGCGTGGATTTCATACCTTTTTTGAACTTTGATATGAATAGCCGGCTTTGGAGCGAAAAAAGACAGCCGACATCTGTTTTGCCTGCGCCGAAAAGATTTATCAAGGCGTATCTTCATGCATGCAATATCGCGGATAAACCCATGAAATCCTACTCAAATTCAGAAAAAGAAAAAATCGTCATGCTGAAAAATTACCCGATGCCCATAGCCGGAACATTTGGTTTTAGTAAAGCCGAAATCACAAAAGGCGGCGTAAAAACGGACGCGATAGCCGCGAAAACTTTTGAAAGCAGAAACCAAAAAGGGTTATATTTCATAGGCGAAGTTTTAGATATAAGCGGAGAACTTGGCGGGTACAATCTACAATGGGCGTTTAGCTCGGGAGCAAATGCGGCGAAAAATTTTCAGATATAATAAAAATTTTAAGAGCTTTCACATGAAGCCGTATAAACTATGCAAATACGATAAAAAATAAAAGCAAATCTTATGGATTTGCATGAAAAGGCGAAAGGAAAAACATGGATATTAATAATCTCATCAGCGGTTTTGAGCGGTTTCGCGAGGCGAAATTTAAAAAACACCCGAATAAATTTTTGGATTTGGTGAAAAACGGACAGCATCCAAAAGTACTTTTTATAGCTTGCAGCGATTCGCGCGTTGATCCTTTGCTTATTACGGATTCAAAACCAGGCGAGCTTTTTGTTATCAGAAATATAGGAAATATGGTCGCTCCTTTTGCGCCCGATAACGAATACCACGCAACGGCAGCGGGCATAGAATATGCCGTTTCGGTTTTGAAAGTGAGCGAGATTATCGTCTGCGGGCATTCGCACTGCGGAGCAATAGACGGCGTTTATGAGATACCTGTCGGCGAAAATCTCATACATGTAAGAAAATGGCTGGAGCTTGCAAGCGAAGCAAAAGAGTATGTCGGCAAAAACGCATCTGAAAATCTGGACTTGTCGCAAAGATTTGAACTCACGGAAAAAGTCTCCGTTTTGTTTCAGTTGAACCATTTATTAACTTATCCCGAAGTAAAGCGCAAGGTAGAGGAAGGAGAACTTTCGCTGCGAGGCTGGTATTACAGGATAGAGACATGCGAACTTGAATATTACGATGACGAAAAGAAGCAGTTTTTACACATGGAGGCAAAAAATTGAAAATTTTGCTCCCTGTTATTTTATGCGCGTTTTCACTTTGCGCAGAAGAGTTTTGCATGGCGGCTTATAATGTTGAAAATCTCTTTGACGCCAAAAAAGACGGCACGGAGTATAAAGAGTTTATTCCCTCAAAATACGGCTGGAGCGAAGAAGAAGCGGAAAATAAATTTAAAAATACGCTTAGAGTTTTAAAAGATTTGAAAAGCGAAGTTATAGCTTTGCAGGAGATTGAAAATGAGGATTTGTTAAAGCGGCTGAAAAATGAGCTTGGATTTAAATATCACGCTTTTGGCAAAAATAAAAACGCCGCGGTTGGACTTGGGATTGTCTCAAAATATGAAATAGTAAAAGCGCAGAATTTTTCGCTGAAAGGATACGAAAGGTTTAGACCAATTTTACATGCAAAGATAAAAGCAGGCGGTGAAATTTTCAGCATTTTTGTAAATCATTTCCCTTCGCTTAACAATCCGAATTATATGCGTGAAGCGTATGCGAACGCATTAGCGCACCACATGAAAAACGGCGGCGAAAAAAAGAGTATGCTTCTTGGCGATTTTAATATTATAGATTATGAAAATTCGCCCTTGAAAGAAGTTTTAGGAGACGGAGTTTACGACTTGTGGAATGAACTGCCCAAAAAGAGCAGATGGAATTATGTGTATAAAACAGAACGCAACGCGCTTGATAGGATTTTACTCTCAAAATCGCTTTTAGAAGACGCAAAGTTTAGATATGTGAAAAAAAGCTTCTCGGTGTTTAAAGAGAAATATCTGCTTGACTCCAAAAATGCGCCAAAAGGGAATTTCAGAGGCTTTTCCGACCATTTGCCGCTAAAAGCCTGTTTTGAAATTATTCAAGATTAAACGAAACATTTATCCTTATAGACAACTGTTTGCTCGGCGAATAATCGCTGCTTGCGTAATCATAATTTAAACTTTCTATATAAATGTCATTCGTGCCGCCTAATTTTTTGTTTGATTGTTCGGCGATTTTTTGCGCAGCGGCTTTGGCATTGGCAAAAGCTTCGTCTATTAACTGCTGTTCATATTTTGCATCGTAAAAATATTTGGTCTGAAAATCATTCTTGTATTGGTATTTGAGCATAATTCCTGTTTTGTAGAGTTCGGAAAGCCTGTTTCTGGCATTTTTAAACTCATTGATATTTGAAGTTTGTATAATCACGCCCTGTTCTGCGATGAATCTATTTCCGCTTTGAAAATCATATGCGTTAGTGTTTTTCGCGTCCACTACTTGCAGATTGTCAAAAACAATATCGCTCTCAGGCACTCCCGCATTTACGAAAAACTCTTTTAAAGCTTCTTTGTCTTTCGCGCTTTTCTCCAAAATAACGCTTAAAACATTGTTCGAATTTACGATGTCAAACGACCATGAAATAGCGCTTGCATTGACTACCTTGCTTGCTGAGCCGCTTACGCTTACAAGCGAAGTTCTGTAAGAATATTGCGGTTCATATTGAAGCCCGCTTCTGATACTAAGACCGATGATGAGAGAACCCGCCGTAAAAAATGCTCCGATGATGAGCGCGGCGCTTTTTTGCATATTTGCCTCCTTAAAAATTTTGAATTATAGCAAATTAATTTTATTTTGTATATGCCAAGTTTTTTGTAATTTTACAAAATCGCAGCATGCAAGCGAACATTACTTATGATTTTATGTTTTTATTTTTTTAATAATATTTTTTTAATGATAGTGTAAGATATAAAGTGTCAAAATTACTCATAAATTTTTTATTAAAGGAGTTTACATGTCTTCACATGTCTTTAACGCTTCAATGCGTCAGTCGGCAATGTCTGAAATGCAGACTAATTCTGTTGCTTCAAACTTATTTAAGTTTAAGCTTCTCTCTCTCTCTCTCTCTCTCTCTTAGTAGATTAAGCAAACTTTTAGTTTTCCTGATTGTTCCGTTTTTGTTTATCGGTTGCGGAGGCGGTTCTGGTGGTAACAGCGACAGTTCATCGGC
>JAITAB010000052.1 GCA_031284315.1 Campylobacteraceae bacterium | reverse complement strand
ACAAATAGCGCATTAGCGCATGCAAAAGAGCCTGTTTTGATGGCGGAAGCGATGAAATACGCCATCATCGCGGGACGAAAAAGCTTTCTTAGCGGCAGAATGGCTAAAAAACCGTTCGCTTCCGCAAGCAGCCCAAGCGAGGGAATAGTAGAGTTTAAAAGAGGGTGAGTTTTGGTATTTTCGGTGCAATTTTTCACATGCAAATAAAGCTGCATGTGAAATATGCGTTTAATATCACAAAAATTAGCGTGAAATCCAAAACTTTTTCCGCCATTTCTTTATCCTTTCCGTCATTCCCGTGAAAACGGGAATGACGGAGGTGTTGTTTTGGATTCCCGCCTGCGCGGGAATGACATAAAGAGACATGAACTACGGGGAGGGTTGGATTTGGATTCAATTTCCTTTTCTGTCATTCCCGCCATTCCCGCGACCGAACGGCAAGTTTCCGCAGGAAACGCATATTGTGGATCGTAGGTCTCCGAAAGCAAATGCTTTTGGGGTAAAAATGCGGCAATCCGTTTGTCGCATTGATATAATGTCAAATGCTGATTTATTTAAAAAACACTTGGAATTAATTTCAAAAAATAATTCATACGGCATGTGCAAATCATTTAAATATCAAAAACTATGAGATAGAACTAAACAAAAAAACCAATAATACTCGTCGCAATCGCGCACAAATACGCTAAAATTGAAAAAAGCGTAAATTCAAAAAATGCCTTTATGCATTCAAAAATTCACCTAAAAAGCTTTTTTATTTTATCTCTCCCGCTCCAAGCCTGTATAAATTTCAGCAAAAATACACAGTCTCGTCCCACTCCATGTCTTTTAATTTTAGATAGGTATAAAATGTATCAGGCACATAAATATATTCGTCTCTTGAGTGTTCATATCTATAGCCGACCGATAAATTATAGCAAGCCAAGCCGTATTTTTCGGCTAATATCTTGCAGTCCGTAGATGAACCGCTTTCTAAATTTTTCCAATAGACAGAGAGTTTTTCTGCTAATTTATCGTTGTCGTAATTATACGAAGCAAATTCAGGCTTGCCCAGCGTTGAATTTTTCCTGTCAAGACCGATGAAGCAGGTAATTCTCTCTATCGCGCTTGACAAATCGCACTCTTGACTGCCAATCCTGCCTATCTCTTCGTCCAAAAAAAATCCAAAATGGTATTTTTTGGTCTCTATTAAATTAAGCGCGATTGTCAATCCGCATCTGTCATCGCCGCCAAGACAAGCCGCCGTATCAGACGACAAAGAGAGTTTATCGCCCCGCTCTTCAATATCTTCCGCCGACAAGAACATATCTCTATGTTCGTTTATCGTATCCAGATGCACGCAGAGCATGGGCTTCGCGCCTTTGCCTGTGAATATGATAAGCGATTTATCGGTTTTTAGTGTTTCATGTCCTGCAAAATCGTTTTTTAATTTTTTCATTGCGGCATGCTGACCGCCTAACAATAACGCTTTAAGTTGATTTTTGAAATTTTCCATTTAATTGCTCCCTTGTTTTGCCGTAAAATTGCAGACAGATGGACGGCGCGGGCTATCTATCAGTTGCGTTCTATCTCTTCCAACGCGCTCTTTTGCAAAAATGCCGAGCGGCTGATATGAAGCGGCGCGATGTAAGCGTCTATTTTTTTAAGAGCGGCGGCGTTTACAGAGATATTTATTCGCACAGCTCTTTCATGTTCGTTTGGTTCCGCGATATGCTGTTTTTTTTCAATCGCGGATTTGACATACTCCACAAAAGCTTCTCTTACGCTATATATCGCTTCGCTCGCGCTTTCGCCCTCCGAGCTTACAACTTTGAAATCCTTATAATACGCGACCCAATTATTTTTATCATCTTTTTTTGTTCTTTTTATGACTATTTCATAATCCAAGTCCATATAGTAGCTTAAATCTTTTTGCATCGCCAACCCTTTTTCGGCAGTTTATACACAAATAATACATAAAATAAGATTAAATATTTATAAAGAATCGTATTTTATAAGCTCATTGTTTATTATTATACTGCGCAACAGTCCGACATACTGCTCGCGCCTTTGCGAGTAATTAAGCATTTTTGAACTTGCGGCAAGCCCGTCAAATTCGTCTCCAAGCAAAAAACGCAGATTTCTAAAATCAGAATAGGCATCATTGCGGTTAAGATTGAGCATGTATGAATTTACAGACTCCTGTATAGAGTTAAAAACTCTGATTTTATGCGTTTTGCCTTCTTCTCTGTCTGCGGGTACAAGACCATTTGTCGCGCTATATGTCCACTGCCCGAATGCGTTTTTGGCATCTTTGAAAAATCTGCTTTTGCCCCAGCCCGTTTCTACAGCCGCTTGCGTTAAAGCCAATGATATCGGCACAGGCGCAACCTTTGACTTGAACGCTTTGGCGTCATGGATAGAACTTATATTATATTTCTTTGCTAAAGATTGAACGGTTTCCATCGTCTTGTTGTCAATGGAGTTTAAATCTTCGCTGTTTTGAAAAGCCTCAAAAAAATCGTCAATAATTTTGCGCTCCAAAGCAATATTTTCGTTAGCTTTTTTAATAAGAGGCAGCATGCGCTTTATAAACTCTTTTTTTTGAGACACGCTGTTTTTGATATTAAAAAAGTCTTCCGTGAATGTTTCTGCGCCAAGCATCGTGAAGCTAAAAACGCATAACAATAATAATTTAGCTGCAAATTTCATTCGTTTCCTCATTAAAATTAAGATTTGCTGTAAATATAAATTTCACTCTGCCTTTAAACAGTATTTTTTCTCCCTTCATGCGCAAAAAAAGAGGCTCTTTGCTCTTTGGTATCACAGTAGTTTTACGAGCCGAAAGACCCATGTTAAAAGCTGTGAAAAAAGCCGCCGCCATGCCCGTTCCGCAGGCGAGAGTTTCATCTTCTACGCCGCGTTCATAAGTGCGCACAAACAGTTCGTTACTGTTTTTAATTGTCATAAAATTTATATTTGCATTGTAATTATAGCGCATTTTTTGCGAAATGTCCAAATTAAACATGTTGCAATCATTAACAACTGTTACCAAATGCGGCACTCCAGTATCGTATGCGTGCCATGTAAAGCCGAGTTTTTCAAACGGTTCTGAAATTTTTTTGGGTTTTGTTAATTCTACTTCCGCTATGTCTTCTTCAACCGTTGCGCTTATGACGCCCGCACCCGTCAAAAAGCGCATATTTTTCGGCGCAATATTATTGACAAATGCGTAGTGGGCGCATGCTCTTGAACCGTTGCCGCACATGGAAGCCGTACTTCCATCGCTATTGTAAAACTGCCATTCAAAATCATATTCGCTATTCGGCAGCAATACTATCAATCCGTCCGCGCCTACGCCTTCATGTCTGTCGCAAAGCGCGCACGCCAATTTTGAACGCTCCATTTTTTTATCGGCGGCGAATATTATAAAATCATTTCCATTCGCGCTATATTTGCTTATTTGCATACCGTTCCTTTAAAATTTTTACAAATTTTTCAGCCTCTTCTTTAAGGTGCGCCAAATCTTTGGAGTTATCTATGACGATATCCGCCATTATCTTTTTTTGCTCAATGTCCATCTGTGCGGCGACCCTTGCTTGGGCGCTTTCTTTTGTTAATCCGTCTCTTTGCATGAGCCTTTTTATCTGTTCGGCTTTTGGCGCATAAACGACAGCCGTAAATGCGCTTTCATAAACTCCGCTTTTTTCAAAAAAAAGAGGAATATCCACGATAAAAGGCTTTTTTTGCTTTTCTAAATGCGCAGCCTCCGTCTCTATCCCCTTATATATTTCATCATGCAAAATCCGCTCCAAAACTTTCATCTTATTTTTGTCGCCGAAAACCAGTGCGCCCAACTCTTTTCTTTTGACTTTGCCCTTTTCTACATATTTACCGCCAAAAACTTGCGCGATTTTATCGGCTTTTTTATTTAATATTTCGTGCGCGATTTTATCGGCGTCCACTATACCAAAACCATTTTCAAGAACTGTTTTGCCGACACTGCTTTTGCCGCTTGCTATACCGCCTGTCAGTACGATATATTTCATGATTTTATGCCGCGCCCTTTTTAAAAAAATTTATACGGATTTTATCATTTTTTCGCTAAAATCGCTACACTTTTGAGGAAAAATTATGAATGAAATGATTAGTTACAAAGAAGCGGGCGTAGATATAGACGCCGGCAACAAATTCGTAGAAAATATAAAGCCGATAGTCAAATCCACATTTAACAAAAATGTCATAGGCGGCATAGGTTCGTTTACGGGCGCGTACGAATTGCCTGACGGATATAAAAAACCCGTCATATTAAGCACAACGGATGGCGTAGGAACGAAGTTAAGGCTTGCGATAGAATCAAAAAAACTTGATACTGTCGGTATAGATCTTGTGGCTATGTGTGTAAATGATTTGATATGCAATTTCGCAACGCCAATGGTCTTTTTGGATTATTATGCAACGGGAAAGTTGGAAATTGGCGCGTCGTTGGAAATTGTGAAAGGCATTGCGCAAGGTTGTGTACAGGCTGAAACAGCCCTTGTAGGCGGCGAAACTGCTGAAATGCCGGGTATGTATCATGGAGATGATTTTGATTTGGCGGGCTTTGCTGTCGGCGTAGCCGAAAAAGAAGAGATAGACAGAACCGCAAAGATAAAAACAGGCGACGTTCTTATCGCGCTTCCAAGTTCAGGCATTCATTCTAACGGCTACTCTTTGGTGCGTAAAGTGTTTTTTGATAAATTAAAAATGAAATTTGATGAAAATTTTGGCGAAAAAACCCTTATAGAAACACTTTTAGAACCTACCCGCATATACGTAAAAACATTTAAACTTTTAAAGCCGTATATTAATGCTCTTGCGCATATAACGGGCGGGGGCATCGTGGAAAATCTGCCGCGCGTACTGCCTTCGGGCATGCAGGCAAGAGTTTACAAAAACAATATAAAGACTTTGCCTGTGTTTGAATTTTTGAGAAAATATGTAAACGAAGAGGAGATGTACCGTACATTTAACATGGGTGTTGGCATGGTTTTGGTGGTAAATCCTTTGAATGTGGACACGGCGCTTGCCCAAACTGACGGGTATATTATAGGTGAAATATCGGGCGGCGAGCATAAAGTACTGATGATTTAAGGCATGAGAGTTTTTTTATTGTGTATGTTTGTGTTTGCTTTTGCCGCCGATAATGGTTCGGATAATTTGACAAAAGCGCTTTATGCGGATAATTTAAGCTTGGGAGTTATTGACCAGCAGGGTGTCTTTTTTAGAAATTATCCGAAATTGGAACAGAATAATGAAAGTCTTACGAGTTTCAAAATGGGGGCGTTTCACTTCACGGGAATTGGTCTTTTGGAGTCTAACCACAACCCTACGCTGATGGATATTAAAGATCCTGCTTTCATGTTTAATATAAAACTGAGCGGCAATAATATAGAAATTGGCGGCGGCGTAAGAGATTTGAGTATCGGCGATTGGACTGACATGATGAGTGAAATAATGAGCAAAAAAGAGAGACAGTAGAGATAAATTGTGTATAAAATTGAGATAATGGAGCTTCATGAGAGAAAATAAAACGCTTTGGTTTATAATGTTTTTTGCATGGGTTACCGCCCTTATTGCAACATTGGGAAGTTTGTTTTTCAGCCAAATCATGGGCTTTCCTCCATGCACGATGTGCTGGTATCAGCGGATTTGTATGTATCCTTTGGTCGTTATATTTTTAACAGGGCTTTTAAAATATGATAAAAACGCCGTTCTTTACGCCGCGCCGCTTGTTGTTGTCGGGTTTGGCTGGGCATTTTATCATACGCTTTTAACGCTCGATATTATTACCGAAGAGCTTGCGCCGTGCATGCTGGGCGTGCCGTGTTCAACGAAATATTTAAACTGGTTTGGGTTTTTTGATATACCGATGCTCTCTTTATTGGCATTTACGCTGATAGGCGTCAGTCTGATAATTTTTTACAAAAAGGATAGAAAATGAGTTCTAAAAAAGGCGGCGAAATTAACGCGAAATTGATTATATTGCTTTCACTGTTTACTGTGCTGATACTGTTTACAGCGGGCGCGGTGTATGGTTACAAAAATTCAGGTTCAGACAAATCTCAAAGCGAAAAAGCGCAGTTAGAGAAATTGCTGATACGCGAAAATGCCTATATAGCTGGCAGTAAAAATGCAAAAGTTACCGTTGTGGAATTTTTTGACCCTGCATGTCCGGCATGCGTTGCGAAAGCTCCAGCCGTTGCAAGGCTTCCAGAATTGTACAACTCTCAAGTGCGCGTAGTTTACCGCGCTTTGGCGTTTCACAATGGTTCGGATTTGATACTTTCGCTCATGGAAGCGGCGAAAGAACAGGGCAAATATAAAGAGGCGGCGGCGGCTTTTAATGCGTATTATAGAAACTGGTTTGTCAATAATCAAGTAAATGCCTTTGCCGCATGGGGTGTGATGGAAAAATCTGGCGCGGATATAGAAGGGGCGAAAAACTTTTTAGATGAAAATCAAGCCAAAATAGACGACATGCTGCGCCTTAACAGGGAAGATGCCGCCGCGCTTGGAGTGGATGCTACGCCGACATTTTTCGTAAACGGCAAAAAGGTGGAACAAAACCAGCTTATCAAAGAGATTGAAGACGAACTGCTCAAAGAGGTCAAAGAGTGAAAATCATATCCGCGGCGCTACTCATCGCCGTTCTTGTCATGGGGGCGGCAGCTTATTGGTATAAAGGTAAAACAAACGAGCAGCTTGCCAAAAAACAGGAAGAAGCGCTTGTGCGAGATTATTCGCCATGGTACGGCGCAGCTGAGGCTAAAGTTGTTTTGGTGGAATTTTTTGACCCTGCATGCGAGACATGCGCGCAATTTTATCCGATTGTGAAAAATTTACTTAAAACATACGATGGCAAACTCAAAGTTGTGTACAGATATGCACCGCTTCATAAAAATTCCGATGCTATAGCTGTTTTGTTGGAGGCTCTGCGCAAAAAACAAAAGTTTGAAAAGGCTTTGGAGATACTTTTTGCAAATCAAAATACATGGGTGATAAATCATACTTCGCGCGTGGAATTAGCCGTCTCTTTACTAAAAGCAAACGATGTTATATTTTATGCGGACAAAACGCTTGAAGACATGAGCAGCGAAGAGATTTTGGCGCGCGTTTCTCAGGATATCGCAGATGCAAAAACGCTCGGCGTAACCATGACGCCCGAATTTTTCGTAAACGGCAGAAGGCTTGAGAAATTCGGCTACAAGGAACTTGTAAAATTGATAGAAGACGAGATAAAAAAGGCGTATTAACGCCGCAGGACTTGAAGTCGGTAGTTTATTTCAATTGAGGTGAAATAGAGGAAGGTCTTATTTTATACTATTGTGAGAAAAATTATTTTATTTGCACCAATTCTTATATGTGGTTGTGCAAGCACAAGCAGCGGTCTTTTGTCAGATTGGGAATATTGGTGCAGAAGCAGCGACCCCATATTTTGTATATCGGTAGGCGCGGCATATGAAGAAGGGAAATATGGGGCAAGGCAAAACATTGATACGGCATTACATTATTATCAATTTGCCTGCGATGCACATCATTATGCAGATGGTTGTGTTGCTTACGCTACAACATTGACGGTTTATTGCTATGGCGGCATTATTAATTGCACTAATAAATCTTTCAAGCAAATAGAAAGATATAATGATAAGGCTTGCTACTTAAGGTCATTCGAGGGTTGTGAGGGAAAAAAAGATTTCCCAACTATAAAACAAGAAATTATAAAGCGAGCTAATTTGCGTAAAAACACAAGATAAAAATTACACAATTAAGCAAATAAAAAATTGTAGGAACAATAGTCTAAATTAAATCATCGCCAAAGATTAAAATTGTCCAACTACCCTTCAAACCCCGTTCCCACCGACATTTAAAGCTCTCCATTTTTAATAATTTTATCCCTAAACAGCCATTTTAATCTCTTTGCCAATTATAAAAAAATAAAAAAGCTGATTGCTTGCTGCCAACTCCACACATGCGAGGGTTTGTAATTTACATGTTATATTGTTATAAAAATAGTCTTGTCAACTACTCCGAATAGTGATAATTTGCAAAAATATTAAAACCCCATGCCGACAAAAATTTAAATGCAAATTTTTTGCGAAACCGACTATTTTAAATTTGTAAAACTGAGCGGCAGGGACAACTCTTTTGCTCTGATAACTTTTATGCAGGCTTGCAAATCGTCTATGGATTTCCCGACTACTCTTACCGCATCGCCTCTTATGGACGCCTGTACTTTAAGCCCTTCGTCTTTTATCGTTTTTACGATTAATTTCGCATCATCAGAGCTTATCGTATCTACTATTGTGTAAATAATGCGTACATTTCCTTTGCTTGCGTCCTCTTTTTTGCTCTCTTTAAGCACGCTTGCGGACAATCCGCGCTTGATAATTTTGCCAAGCAGCAGGTCGTATATTGCGTCCGCTTTTGTATCGCTCGAAGCGGTAACAGTGAGGGTTTTTGCCTTTTCATTGTAGTCAAGTTCCGCCGTTACGCCCTTGAAATCAAACCTGCCGCCTATCTCTTTTTTTGCCTGTTCAAGCGCATTTTTAAACTCTTGCGCATTTAACTCTGCGCTTATATCAAAACTATGCTCTTTTGCCGCCATAATCATCTCCTTTTATAAAATCTTCAATATTCTTACACACTAATTCCATAAGTCTTCTCCTCGCCTCAACGCTGCCCCATGCCACATGCGGAGTGATGATAAAACGCTCATGTTTTGTAAGATTTGCCAGAGGCGAATCTATCCTCATCGGCTCAATCTCCAACACATCGCTTGCCGCGTATATCTTTTCATTTTCTATCGCTTCAGCCAAATCGGTTTCGTTTATGATGCCGCCTCGTCCTGTATTTACTATCACCGCGTCCTGCCTTAAAAGCGACAACTCTCTTTTGGCTATGAGATATTTAGTCTGCTCGTTTAGCGGCGCATGTATGGTGATAATGTGCGAATCTTTCAAAAGTTCGTCCAAGCTCAAGCTCGGATACAACTCCTCTCTTTCAACGCCCGAAGTGGAAAAATAGGATACTTTCGCGCCGAAAACGGAGGCGATTTTGGCGGTCTCTTTTCCTATTGCGCCAAGTCCGATAATGCCCCAGTTTTTGCCGTCTATCTCATAAAATCTTCTATCAAGATTGGTAAAGATTCTACTACCGCACCATTTACCTTTTTTCACATAGCTATCGTAAAATTCCAGCCTGCCGACAAGCGCCAATACCAATGTCATGGTGTGTTGTGCGACCGATTTTGTAGAGTAGCCCGCGACATTTTTTACGCTTACGCCCAACTCTTTTGCCGCCGCCAAATCCACATTATTCATGCCCGTAGCCGTCAGCGCGATGAGTTTTAATTTGGGCAGTTTTTCCAAAAGCGCGCGGTCAAATACGACTTTGTTGGTTATGACTATATCGGCGTCTTTGACCCGCTCAAATTTTTCGTCCTCTTTGGTGGTCTGGTAAATGATAAATTCGCCGAATTTGTAAAAAGCGGATAAATCAATATCGCCGCCCAAAGTCCGTGCGTCCGGTAATACTATTTTCATGTTGTCAATCTTTTATAATATGCCCTGTAAATTTTGCGTAATTGTTAAGTATCAAGCCTCCGCGCCTAAAACCAAGTCCGCACCCCTCATAAGCAAAAAACACTCCCGCTTGATACGAATTGCCCGAAATATCTTTTGGAAATTCCACATATTCTTGATAAATCGGCACAAAATTTTCATATTCTCCGTCAGTTTTTTCTACAATATTTCCATTTACTTCAAAAATAGTCGTATTGGCTCCTTCTCTACCGAAACTATGTTTTTTTACACACTTTTTACGCAAAGGCTCAAATGCCGTTTCAAGCAAAAGCGGGTGGCTTGGATACAAATCCCACAATATTTTAAGCATGGCTTTGCTTTGAAATAGCAGCGTATATGCGGGGTTTAATATAATGGCTTTTTGATTTTTTATGATGTCTTTAAGTATCAATGCAAGATTTGGCTCTTTGATGGCGATATCTTCCCATGGAATGAGCTTAAACCAAAACTCAAAATTTTCATCGCCTTTAAATACTCCCTCTTCTTCGGAAAAACTAACTTCATCAGCATAGGCAAAGTCCGTATGAAATCCAGCCTCTTGCGCCGCGTTTTGCAAAAATTTGGTAGTTACCTCATCTTCCGAATTTCCCGCCATAGAGCTGAAAAGTATTTTCCACCCTTCGTAATATTTCGCAAACTCATCAGTATCGCTATGCAAAACAACCAGCCTGCGGAAATTCTCTTTCAAGGCATCGTATATATTGTTAAACTGCGAAGCCTCGTTTAAGCCGTTCTTTTTGAGGATAGCCCATTGTATGATGGAACTTTCATAAAGCGATGTGGGCGTGTCCGCGTTAAACTCTATCAATTTTATCGGCTTGCCGTCTATGCCGCCCGCCAAATCAAACCTGCCATATAGATGCCAATGCACATCGTTTTCCCATGAGTTTTTCACTATATCCACAAGATTGAACGGAATGCCCACTTCATGGAAAAGGTTATTGTCTATCACATGCTGCGCCGCATTTATATACATGTCATAAAGTTCATTTGCCGCATCATAGTACGCCTGCGCCTCGCTTTGGCTAATCTCTACAAGCTCTCCGCCGATGTAAGGCGTATCGTCTGTATCCGTATGCCAATAGCAGTTGATGGATTCCAAATACTCTTTTGTCAAAGGCTCCAATTTTAAAAGTTTTACCATGACTTAACCGCCAAAAGAGCTTCCGCCGCCGGAACTTTTACTTCCGCCGCCGAAAAATCCGCCGCTTTTTGAGGTAGAACTTTTTGTGGTTGATGGGTTTGCCTTATTAAAACTATCCACGCTTCTTGAGTAAGTTTGCGGCGATTTGTAAGAGGCTTGGCGTTGCTGCTGATAATTTGCATTGCCGAACAGTTTGCCTCCTATCCAGCTTCCTATTATCGCTCCTGCCGCGCTTGATAATATAATTTGCCCCAAAGAGGGCGCGCCGCTTGAGATTTGCGAATTTGTCAGAGAAGATGTGCCGTTGTCTATTTTCGCGGCTTCTACCCTCAACAATTCGTTTATCTCTGCATCGCTTAATATTCTTTCAACTCCGTTTTTATCTTTCAAAACCACTCTTGTAACGCTGCTCGGATACTCTTCCAATATCTTATAGCTTCCGTCAAGCTGCTCTTCAACGATAACAAAAGCGCCCTGTTTTTGCTGTTCCTGTGCGCTATTTTCACTGCTTTCACATCCCAAAATGCCAAAAACCGCAACAGCTCCCAAACCCCCGGCTATCGCATAATCCGAAATTTTTCTTATATATTTCATACTATTTCCTTTATATAAATTTTTCTATCGTCTCTTTTTTTACATACAAAACGCCGTCATCTTCCTGCACCTCAATATCTGCCGCCTCTTTTACATGAGAGATGATTTTCTTTTTTTCTTTTTTGGAAAAACCTTTTGCTTTTAAGTAACTTTTAAGTTCGCGCCAATCTGAAAAATCACCGCTTGTTTCCGCCTCTTCCAAATTTATTTCATTGGCATTTTCGTCTTTTTTGGCGCGCCACTTTTCCATGCGCTCCTCAAAACTCGCCTCTATCGTAACTTTTTCCGCTTCATTCGCAGGTCTTGCCAATAACGAACGGTTAGCAAGCGTTAGTATGGCTTTCAACTGCTCATCGCGCTCTTTGTAAATAGTCTCCAAAGCGATTCTTTGCTCAATCAAAAGCTGTTCTTTCTCTTTGATAAGCCGTTCTTTGTCTTTGTTGAGTTCGGAATTTGTGGCTTTAAGTTCGGCTATTTGGGAAATCAAAAGATTGATATATCGCTCGTCCGGAACAATTTTTTTAGATTTGGCGGCGGGCAAAAATTTGCCGTTTCCAAGTTCATCTTCGCCTTCTAAAACAATATACTTTTCATCGTTTTCAACAACGCATTTTAGCGTTCCTCTTCTTATGCGGTTGTATATCGCCTCTTTTGTTATGCCGAGTTCATCAGCCGCATCGCTAACAGTTAGTTTCCTCATGTGCTACCCTTTGGCATTTTTTGCTAACAGTTTGAATTTTGTTATTATACGCAAAATCTTTAAAAAAGTAGTAAATAATTATGAAAAAACTGCTTTTGGCAGCCGTTTTTAAGCTGTTTTCTAACATATTTTGTTAAAATAGAGCATTTTTTAGAAGGCGGCTATTATGGACATTGGCGCAGACAATCCGCAAATACTTGAAAACGAGCCGTTTGAATTTAGAGGCAGCGCTTTGGATTTTTTCAAAATCTGGTTCGTCAATGTAGTTCTTACCATTATAACGCTTGGCATTTACGGAGCATGGGCAAAAGTTAGAAACAACCACTATATATACGGCAACACATATCTTGGCGGACGCCCTTTTGAATATACGGCAAACCCCGTTAGAATTTTAATAGGAAGGCTGATAATGGTCGGATTTTACGCGCCTTATGTTATAGCAAGCTACCTCATGTTTGAGAAAGTCAAACTGCTAATTGCGGTTTTGTTCATGCTTGCGCTGCCGCTTCTAATCAGGCAGGCATTGGTATTCAAAGCAAAATATACGAGATTTCATGGGCTTAGTTTCAGATACAAAGCGACTATCGGCGAATTTTACGGCTTTTTTCTGCTTCATTTTTTCTTAAATCTCATAACGCTCGGCATCATATTTCCCTATACTCACAGCGAATTTAAAAAACTCGTTCTCAATAACGCAAGCTACGGAGAGAGCAATTTTTATTTTCCGGGCAGAACAGGGCAGTTTTTCCTTATTTATCTAAAAATACCGGCTTTAGTCATCGTATTTATTATCATGCTGACAGCGATGATGGGCATAGTAGCATATACTGCGGAGGGAGCGCCGCTTGTCAGCATAATTTTTGGAGCGGTGAGTTATTTTGTGCTGATAGCTTTTTCATTTGCGCTTCAAGGCTCGCTTGAAGCATGGGTAGGAAAAGTCGTTTATAACGACACTTCCATTAAAGAGTACAGAATGTTAAATCAATGGAGCGCAGCACGGCTTTCATGGATATATTTAAGCAATTTTTTTGTTATACTGTTTTCGTTCGGACTGATGTATCCATGGGCAAAAATCAGATCCATACGCTACAAACTTGAAAATACGGGCTTTGAAAATCTTAACCTTAGCGTGTTTGTCGGACGCCCGGAGCAGGATAGGAGCGCCATCGGCGAAGAGACGGCGGACTTTTTTGATTTTGATATAGGCTTTTGAGGCGGGGAGAAAGTGAAAGGTTTATTTTTGCATTTGCAAAGTTTTAATGCGCGAAAAAGAGTTTTTGGCTTTGCAAAGTTTTAATGCGCGTTATTTTGACGGCAGGTCGTCAATATCAAAAAGCGTTATTTTGGAGCTGCATGACACTTTTGTGCGGATAGCGGAACTTGATTTATCGTATAATTTCAAAGATATTGAAGTCAGAGCAAAACTGAAAAATACTCCGCAGAGCGTAACTTTTCCGAACGGCTCATACTGCGAACTTGGCGCGGAGGATTTTTTATCCATCAACAATCAAGGCAAATTTATCCTGCACATAGAATCAAAAATGAAATACGCCCTTATATCTTTTGCCGTATTGGGCGTTTTTGTTGCATTTTGTCTAACTTACGGCGCGACTGCGGCGTCAAATATATTGGCTCCCCATATTCCAAAAAATATCGTGGAGAGAGTGAGCGTTCAAACATTTGAATTTTTAGATGAACACTACATGGAAGAGTCAAAATTAGACAAAAAGAAGAGGGATTTTATAACGAAGCGGTTTAACGCGCTTTTAAATAAAAACGGCAGTTTGGAGCTTCATTTTCGCGGCTCTTCGTTTTTCGGCGCGAATGCGCTTGCGCTGCCAAACGGAGATATTATCCTTTTTGACGATTTGATAGAGATTGAAGAAGACGGGGAATTTCGCGGCATCATCGGAGTTTTGGCTCATGAGAGCGGACATGCGGCGCATTTACATGGGCTTAAAATGCTGATAAAATCATCTGTTTCATCTGCGCTTATAGGCTATTTTACGGGCGATATTTCAGGATTTGCAACATCATTTGCGACTATAATTGTTAATGCAAAATATTCGCGCGAATATGAAGCCGAAGCAGATTTGTATGCCTTAAAAGTGTTGAGAGAGTATAATATATCCACAAAATATATGGCGGATTTGTTTGACAAAATGAAAAAAGAGGCGGATTCTGACAGCGGAGTGTTAAATTCAATAATAAGTTCGCATCCTGCAATGGAAGAGAGAATAAAGAAATTTAGGGAAAATGAAAAATAGCCGAAGAGAACTTCGGCTATTTGCGTGATTAGAGTCTTGACTCGTATCTGCGCAGCATGTAAAGTTTTTTCAGCATCTTTTTGCGCGCGCTGATTTTTTGTTTTTTGCGTTTTTCTGTCGCAGTTTCAAAATTTTTGCGCGCCCTGACCTCTGTAACTATGAGGTTTCGGTCAACTTGCTTTTTAAACTTTCTGTACGCTTCTTCGAAAGACTCATTCGGATGTACCTTAATACCGGGCATCCTTATCACCGCCTTTCGTTAAAATTCCGCCGAAACGGTTGAGGCGGTATTGTATCAAAAACGGCGATAAATTGCAACTATGCCCGCATTTTTAAAAATTGACGAAAATATACAGTTTTTTATTGACTTTTTACGCCAAAAAGATTATACTTGAGCCGTTAAATCAAGTAAAGGCGATTTGTGGCTGTCATTCTTTTAAAAAATAGAGATTTCCAAAGCAATATCGCAGCGCAGCAAAAGCAGATTTTAAAATATGCTCTTTCTAACGATTTTAGCGTGCATGCAACGGAGATAGACAACTCTTCAAACGAGACGATTTTGGAAGAGAGGAAAAGCTTGAAAGGCTTTCTGCGTTCTTTGAAGCCCAATGATACCGTACTTGTGTACGACCTTTGGTCGCTTACGCACAAAGTGGACGAACTTGTGAAGATATTTGAGTGCTTGCTGCGCCGAAATATCACGCTCCATATATGTAATAAACATTTTATCGTATCAAAACAGACTCCGCTTTTTCAAGTGTTGGAGCTTTTGGCAAAACAGCGCGAGTTAAATCTAAATCCTTCAAAAGAGATGCATGCGGGACGACCTAAGGGCAGAATGTCAAGGTCAAAATTTGACGACAATAGAGCGGCAATAGTAGATATGCTTGAAGAGGGCGTATCGGTAAATTATATCGCCAAAGCGCTTGGATTTAGCCGCAGTTCCTTGAAGGATTATATAAATTCAAGGGAATTGAAAGAGTTGGCGGCAATCAAAAAAACGCTGCCGAAAAACGACAATAAAAAAATCAACAAATTAGCGGCGCATGAAAACGGCGAAAATCCGCCCAAAGAGTGCGCTCTAATAGCACAAATTTAAAGGATACATGTATGACTTACAGGAAAATGCGTTATATCGGTTTTGCCATTATAACTTTGGTGAGTTTGACGCTGCCATGGATAACCATAGAGAGCAGACACTTCTTTTTGCTAAGCTTTGACAAGAAACAATTGCAGCTGTTTTTCACCACATTTAACATGTCGGAACTCTGGCCAATGCTCTTTTTGCTCATTATCCTTTTTTTAGGGATATTTTTTATAACCACACTCGCGGGGCGCGTCTGGTGCGGCTGGGCATGTCCGCAGACGATATTTAGAGTTATATACCGCGATTTGCTGCAGACAAAGATATTCGGGCTTTACAAAAGCATAGACAACAAGCAGCGACCTATGGAAAAAGGCAAATGGGTAGAAAAAATACTTGCATTTTTGATATTTACGCTCTTTGCGATAACGGCGGCGGCGAACTTGCTGTGGTATTTTATACCGCCTGAAGATTTTTTTGTTTATATTCAAGACCCGCTTGAACATAAGATTGTATTTGTTGCATGGTTTATTTTTACCGCTTTGATGATGGCGGCTGCCGCTTTTGTAAAAGAGAAATTCTGCGCCTATGTCTGTCCGTATGTAAGGATTCAATCTACAATGCTTGACAACGACACTGTGCAGACGATTTATGATCCCATAAGAGGAGGCGAAATATACGATGCGCACAAGCAAAAAATAGACGGCGGCAAAGAGGGCGAGTGTATAAGGTGCGATGCATGCGTCAAAGTCTGCCCCACGCATATAGACATAAGAGCAGGAATGCAGTTGGAGTGTATCAACTGTCTTGAATGCTCCGATGCATGCGCGAAAATCATGGCGCATTCAAAAGCCGCATCTCTTATAAATTGGACAAGCCCGAATGCCGTGCAAAGCAGAGGGAAAGTCAAATTTGTCCGCTTTAGAACCATAGCTTATCCGATTGTAATCACAATAGCTTTGGTCGGACTTTTGTTTATGACTACGACTAAAAAGAGTATGATTTTGAATATTAACCGTGATACGGAGCTATTTCGCATATCAAAAGATTTGCAGAGCATTGAAAATGTATATAAGATGAAATTTGAAAACATAGACTCCAAAGAGCATACATTCTATTTTGAGGTATTAAACCCCGACATAAAGATAAAAGCTCCAAAAGAGCCTTTCAAGCTGAAATCCGGCGAAGCAAATATCAAAGTGGCTATACTTTATACGGACATCAATTCGTCAATCAAAGCCCAAAACGGCAAACCTCTGCCCGTTATCATCAGAGCTTTTGCGGTGGACAATAAAGAGAAGATATTTATAGAGAAGAGGGCTTCGTTTGTGTATCCAAATATGGAGAACGGGCATTAATATGCCGTTTACATGCAGGGTTTAAAATGCGTATCTCAAACTTCTTTTTAAGGAGGGAAGCATGAAGATAGTAAAAACAGCGGCAGTAGTTTCGCTTTTGGCGATGCTTTGCGCGAGTCAGGCAAATGCATTTGGCAAGAGAGAGCAGCGTCTCATGTGGGGCGCGGCGGCGATATTGACTTTGCCGCATCTGCTTGACCACAGACATCACAACAGTTACGGCGCATCATACGGCAACAGGCATTATAATACCTACGGTGGCAAGCATCATTATAATTACAATCAAGGACGCTACTACGCGCCCAATGTTGTAAATACCCAGCCTGTCGTTGTGCAGGTTGAACAGCCTAAACCGCAGATTATATATGTGGAAAAGGCTAATGAAGCGGACGCAGGCATTCCGATGCACAGAAGAGTAAAGCCTCATAATTATGTATACGGCGGAAGCCAGCCTTTGCGCGTTATTGTTGAACATGCAGACGGCACGGCAACTGTTGTAGAGCGATAAATTTCGGCGCGTTTTCGCGCCGAAATAACTTTCATTCCTTGCAAAATATTTTGCATATTTCAGCTGATTTTTCAAAATAATAAGAATTAATTGTATTAAAAACCATTCAAACTCTTTACAGCTTTACCTGTTTTTGTTAGACTTCTCATTTTTGGAGATTAAAAATGGCATTGGATAAGGTTAAAGATTTTTTCAGACAATTTGGCTTGGAAGAAAAGATAATAGAGCTTGATACTTCAAGCGCGACTGTGGAATTGGCGGCAAAAGCGCTCAGGTGCGAAGGCAAAAGGATAGCAAAAACACTCTCTTTGAAGCTTAACGACAGATTTATTCTTATCGTTATGGCAGGCGACGCGAAGATAGATAACGCCAAATACAGAGCCGAATTCGGCGCGAAAGTCAGAATGCTTTCAGCAGACGAAGTTTTGGCGAATATCGGGCATGAAGTAGGCGGCGTTTGTCCTTTCGGGATAAGCGGCGATGTTGATATCTATCTTGACAAGTCGCTCAAACGATTCGAAAGCGTTTTTCCCGCATGCGGCAGCAGAAACAGCGCAATTGAACTTGATATAAAAAGTATGGAACGATACACACGAAATAAAAAGTGGATAGATGTGTGTAAAGATTGGCAAACTGATGATTTTTGAATAAAATATAACTTGTTTGCCAAACTACTCTTTTGTTTTTGTAATCACAAATACGCTTCGCGCGATCAGATACCACGCAAAAATCGGACCTAAAACAATCGCGTAAGAGACGCGGCTCGCAAATTGTAAGCCAAGCGACGGACATATTTTTGCGACGGCTTTTTGATAATCGTCGAACGATATTTTTTTACGCAAATACGCTATCGTATATGGCCATAAAGCGGCGGCGATATTTACGGCGACTCCGCCAACGGCGACTTGCGCGGCGTTTATCGGCTCGATTTCGTTTAAGAGTTTATCCATATTTTCATGCGTAATTTTTTCGAGATATTCGTTTGAAATATCGCTTGGCGCAATCAATGGATTATCTCCAAAATACTCGCTCATTTCTTGCGTAGTCATAATGGGAGTGTCGGGATATTTTTGAAGCGCGCGTTCTATATATTGCGGATCGTCTGTGGCTTTTAGCGAAACTTCTATATTTCTGCCGCTGTCTTGATCGATAAATACAATATCCGAATCGGGGTGCGATTCGTCCGTAAAAAGCGAGGCTTTTATGTTGTCGCCGTCGTTGTTTTCTGCGGCGGCGACCAACAACTCGAACATTTTGCCTTTAATAACGTTTATAGCGCCGATAAGTTGCTCGCTATTATATTCGGAGAACAACTCGGATATTTCCTCGATCGTAGCGTCGGGAGGCAGTTGGACAGACCATCGCAAGCGGATTGCTTCCAAAAACGTTTGCCCCAACTCGCCGCCTAATTTTTCCGCGCGATCGCTGATTAGATATATCATTGCGGCGGCGCAAAATATCTCCCCGTTATACGCTTTAACGTCCTGCGCTATTTCGCCCGTAATCCACGCTTTGAATTTGTAGGCGGCGGATTTTACGTTATCTATTGTGAATGTCGTCTTTATGCCCTCGTATTGATACGCGAATATATTTTTAGTTTTTTCAAAAAGATCCAGCGTAAGATTTGGCAGGCTAGGCGAACCGTTTGTTTTCATCGTCTTAAATCCCGTCCAAAACATAACGCCAATAAAATTCGTCGTCAAAAATTCCGCGATAATAAATGGATTGATAAACGGAATAAACGAGAGCGTAGAGCAGATGAAAGAAAGCAAAGTTTTGAATCCCCAAGTAATGCCGATAGCGCCGCTTGCGATTATGCCAAAATGATCAAAAATATCGGAAGGTTTTTTGATTTCCACTCCGATATATTTAGCGATCTGATACGCCATATACGCCTCGAACGCTACGCATACGAACACGCCTATTCCCATTTTGCCGGGAAACGCCGCTATTACCGCGTTAATAAGCGCGGTTTGCGTGATAATACCGTAAATATGATTATCGATCTTTGGAGCGCTCGCTTTTATAATATCTTGGAAAGGCTCAAGGATAAAATCGCGCAATATATTATTATCGAAAAGAGCTTTAATTTTTTCAAAATTATTTTCAAAAAACTCTTTCGCGTCGTCTATATACATACTATATTTTGCAAAATTGTCTGTATCCAAGCAAGCCTCCTCAGGCGGAAAATTAAGTAGATATTTTACTTAAAATAGACTTAAACTTAAATATTCTATTTACAATTTTACTTGTTTTTGATAAACTTATCTCTTTTTTAGAAGTAAGTCCTGTTGAATTATTGGAAGATGAACCAAAAGAAAAAAGAGAGAAACCGCAATGAACTATATAGGCTCAAAAGTCAAGCTTTCGCAGTGGATAAAAGACGAAATAACCCAAAGAACCGATGGCGCGCTGCATGAAAAGGTTTTTTGCGATATATTTGCCGGCACGGGAACGATAGGCAGGGTTTTCAAAAAACTTGTCAAAAAAGTCATCAGCAACGACATGGAAGAGTATAGCTATATTCTTTGCAGAAATTACATACAAAACCACAAGATAATTCCAAATGCGCCTGATTTACTACGCGAACTGAATCTTTTGCCTTTGCGCGAAGACGGCTTCATATACCAAAATTACTGCTTGGGAAGCGGCAGCGGCAGGCAGTATTTCAGCGATGAAAACGGCAAAAAAATAGATGCGGTAAGAGTTGCGATAAATGAATGGAAAGAGGGCGGGGAAATAGATAATGATACATACTATTTTTTACTCGCATCTTTGCTTGAAAGCGCCGATAAAATTGCAAATACAGCTTCTGTTTATGGAGCGTTTCTGAAAAATTTAAAACCTTCGGCGCAAAAGAGCATGGATATTTTACCATCAACTTTTGAATTAAATGATAACGCTCATGAGGCATATCGGGAAGATAGCAATATCCTGATAAGGAAAATCAGCGGCGATATTTTATACCTTGACCCGCCGTATAACGAAAGACAGTATGGGGCGAATTATCACATCTTAAATACTATCGCCAAATACGATAATTTCACGCCTGAGGGCAAAACGGGCATGAGAAAATATCATCGTTCTGATTACTGCAAAAAACAAAAAGCGCTCGGCAGCTTTGAGGATTTGATAAAAAACGCGGATTTTAAATATACTTTTTTAAGCTATAATAACGAAGGTCTCATGAGCGAAAATGAGATAAGGCAAATCATGCAAAAGTACGGCGAATATGATTTGATAAAAAAAGAGTATCAACGCTACAAGGCAGACAGCAAAAGGGCGTATAAGGCGAATTCTACGCTTGAATATCTGCACATTTTGCGGAAATAATTTTATGAAAATTTGGAGTAATTATGTCAATAATCTATGAACATAAAATAATCGTACCTCAAAGTGCGATTGATACAAATATGCATGTCAATAATGTAGTTTATGTGCAGTGGATGCAGGATGCCGCTACGGCGCATTCGGATTCGTTGGGATTTACAAGCGCGTTTTACGAAAAAATAGGCGGCACATGGGTTGCGCGCTCGCACTACATAGAGTACCTGAGAGCCGCATTTTTGGGAGAAGAATTGGTCGTGCAGACATGGATAAGCTCCATAAAACGCTCCATTTCCAACCGCGAATATGCGTTTTTTAGGATAAGCGACAGAGTGCTTTTGGCGCGTGCAAAAACCGTGTGGATATATCTGAACGCAAGCGGAAAGCCGAGCAAAATTCCAAATGAATTATTAACAAAATATATTGCTGACGAAAATTATGAGCCAAAATTGTAAATCATTTACAGGCAAATTTTTCCAGCAGTTTTTTGCTATTTTTATGAAAATATCGCTAAAATAACGCTTTCTGATATTTTTTTCGCTCTTTGACTTATCACTGTCAAAATGGTTGGAAAAAGTTCAAAAAACAACGGATTTAAGGGGGTCGTCTTTTTTAAGACAGCCTATTTTTCTTCCATGAACCGACACAAAAGTTGTATTGAAATCTTGTTATTGTCTGTAATGTATCTAACAATATAGCCTCATGAACCGACACAAAAGTTGTATTGAAATACTGTGCCTGCTCCTAAAGAGCTATTATAGTAATCCATGAACCGACACAAAAGTTGTATTGAAATGTATCAACTTTGCATACAAGTTCAAGTTTGTAATTCATGAACCGACACAAAAGTTGTATTGAAATTTTTTGTATATATCTTGTAAGCCTGCCTGCTCTGCTGCATGAACCGACACAAAAGTTGTATTGAAATTAATATCGTAAGCAAAAATGAAAAATATGTAATTCGCATGAACCGACACAAAAGTTGTATTGAAATAGGTAATTTTTTAGGACTTGCGTCCTTAACAAATCTCATGAACCGACACAAAAGTTGTATTGAAATTCGTAGTCTCCATCTTCATAAATGGTAAAATCGCTTCATGAACCGACACAAAAGTTGTATTGAAATTCAACCGTAGCAAGCATATCCGCGATAAAACAAATTTCATGAACCGACACAAAAGTTGTATTGAAATGACATATCCTATCAATTGGACACTTGAAATACTAAGCATGAACCGACACAAAAGTTGTATTGAAATATATTAGCCGCGCCTATGTCCTCCGCGCGGCTAATTCATGAACCGACACAAAAGTTGTATTGAAATAGATTTTGTTTTTCGGTATTCAGTTTAGAAAGCTCCCATGAACCGACACAAAAGTTGTATTGAAATATTAAACCCTAAAAGTAAGGCTTCCTGCTTAGGCGGCATGAACCGACACAAGCGTTGTATTGATTTTTAAAAAGGCGGCGGCTTCATGGCTTTTGTCTTTTTAAATTTTTCATACTCTAAAATTACACACATTGTCTGCTGTTTTTGCTCTATTGTGTAAAAAAGTAACATATACTCTTAAGGCATTCCCAAATCATAATTTTTCATTTTGACAAAGCTTTCTTAAAAAGCTTTTTAACTATAATAATAAATTAAATATATGCGCTTAAAGGTTTGCCAGTGAGTCACATGTCGTTTGCCCATTCGTATTTCGGCGCTTTTTTTATGTTGTTTTTGGCATTTGGAATATTTGCCGCTATAACTTTTTTATCGCGCTTTATCAACAAAAGACTTGCGCGCAGAAATGATGAAAAGCTAAAGCTTACTATTTATGAATGCGGATTTCCGACCACAAAACAGCCAAATCGCGTCAGTCCGCATTTTTATCTTTTTGCATTGCTGTTTATTTTGTTTGATGTGGAGATTATTTTTATGTTTCCATGGGCGGTAAATTTCAAAGCTTTGGGAGTTTTCGGTTTTGTGGAAATGGCGTTTTTTATCGCTCTTTTGGCGATAGGCTTTGTTTATGCATGGAATAAAGGAGCGCTGGAATGGCACAACATAAAATAAATTATTTTCAAGACAGCGGGCTTCCCGTTGCGCTTACCACGCTTGATAAAATCGTACAGTGGGGCAGAAGCAATTCATTCTGGCCTGCCACTTACGGGCTCGCATGCTGTGCTATTGAGATGATGGCGGCGGGCGCGGGGAGATTTGACTTTGACAGATTCGGGACGATTTTCAGAGCAAGTCCAAGGCAGGCGGATGGTATCATCGTAGCAGGCACGCTTTCAAAAAAACATGCCCATTTGATGAAAAGGATTTACGACCAGATACCAGACCCCAAATGGGTTATCAGCATGGGAAGCTGTGCCAATACGGGGGGACTTTTCAATACGTACGCTACCGTTCAGGGCGTGGACAGAATCATTCCCGTTGATATATATCTGCCCGGCTGCGCTCCGCGTCCGGAAACTTTGCAGTACGCCGTTATGCTGCTTCAAAAAAAGATAAGGTCTGAAAAGATAACAAGACAGAACAGACCGAAAAGGCTTGTTTGATGCGTCAATATGCAAATAGAAAAAATGTTCAAAAAAAAGAGTATTACAGCGACAGATTCCGTATTAGCCCTTCGCTTGAGAGGCTTTCTCCCGAAGGCGATGAAGTTTTTGCGCAGGATTTTATCAAACTCTCTTCAAAATTTCAGATAAATGACGCTCATATAGAAGCGGGGCAAATGGTCATTTGGATAGAGCCGAAAGATAATGTAAAAGTGTTGAAATTTTTGAAAAACAGCCTTTTTTATAACAATTTAAGCGAAATGAGCGCGGTAGATTTTCTATCCGAAAGAGGGGAATTTGAGATATTTTATCAAATGCTCTCTATGAAAAAGCGAAGAAGAGTGCGCGTAAAATTTAGCATTAAAGAGCAAGAAGAGATAAAAAGCGCGGTCGAAGTATATAAAAGCGCGGATTGGGCGGAGCGCGAAATGTACGACATGTTCGGCATAGTTATCTCTGGACATCCGTACATGAAGCGCATATTGATGCCTGACGACTGGAGCGGCTATCCGCTCAGGAAAACCTATCCTTTACATGGAGACGAAGCGGCGCAGTGGTACGAGATAGATCAGCTATTCGGCAAAGAGTACAGGGATATTATCGGACCCGAGATAAGAGACAGTGCGCTGATAGAAAAAGAGAATACGAGAGGATACGCCAGAATGGGGCATGAGGTAGATTTTGGCGAACCTTACTCCGATGCGCCGAGCAAAATCGGCGAATATCAAGAAGAAAATGGAGTATTTCTTGTGAAAAAGATAAAAAAGAGCAAATCTGTCACTCTTAAAAAGAGGCATTAACATGGCAGTCCAGCAGCACAACAGATTAAAACCGTTTTTTGAAAATATCTCTTTTGACAGAGACGATAACAATATGATATTAAATCTCGGTCCGCAGCATCCGTCCGCGCATGGGCAATTGCGCCTTATTTTGGAGCTTAGCGGCGAGAAAATCATAAAAGTAACTCCCGACATCGGATACATGCACAGAGGCGTGGAAAAGATGGCTGAAAATATGATATATAACGAATTTTTGCCCGTAACCGACCGCATGGATTATATAGCGGCGAGTTCCAACAATTACGGCTTTGCTTTGGCGGTTGAAAAACTCATCGGAGTTGAAGTTCCGCGCCGCGCGCAAATTATCAGAATGCTGCTTTTGGAGCTAAACCGCATCTCTTCGCATCTGTTTTGGCTCGCTACGCATGCTTTAGATATCGGAGCGATGACAGTGTTTTTGTATGCGTACAGAGAGCGTGAATTTGCCATGGATTTGATAGAGGATTATTGCGGTGCAAGACTTACACACAGTTCTATACGAATCGGCGGCGTGCCTTTGGATTTGCGTGAAGAATGGCTTGAAAAATTGAGCGAATATCTTGATAAACTGCCCGAAGCCATCAAGACTTATGAAGGGCTTTTGGACGAAAACAGAATCTGGCGCATGAGGCTTGAAAATGTTGGCGTACTCACAGCGGAAGCAGCGCAAAGCTGGGGCGCTTCGGGTATCATGCTAAGAGGAAGCGGCATAGAATGGGATATAAGAAAAGAGGAACCTTACGAACTTTATGACGAAGTGGAATTTGATGTTCCGATAGCCCATACATGCGACTGTTACGGCAGATATAAACTCTACATGGAGGAGATGCGCCAATCTGCGAAAATATTGAGACAGCTTATATTGATGTACAAAGATACACAACAACAGATAATGGCTGACGCGCCGGAGTTTATCAGTGCGCCAAAAGAGCAGATAATGACGCAAAATTACTCTTTAATGCAGCATTTTGTGCTTGTAACGCAAGGCATGAGACCTCCGAAAGGTGAAGTTTATGTCGCGACAGAATCCCCAAAAGGCGAGCTTGGATACTATATCAATTCGCAGGGCGGCGCATATCCTTACAGAGTCAAAATCCGAACTCCTTCATTTTGGCATTGCAGCCTTTTCCAAGAAATAATGTGTAATTCATACTTACCAGATGCGATAGCTATGATAGCAAGCTCAAATATTTTGCTTGGCGAAACGGATAGATAATGAAGCGATATGATTTAAGACACCTTAAAGAGTACTTTTCAGACAGGCTTTTTGAATTGGCGGATGATTCTAAAAAGGGCGAAGTATCAATATTTATCTTTGAAATGCCCGCTAATGAAACGCTGCAAATTCTTATGAAAAGCCTGAAATTCAAAGGGCATGAAGTGATGAATTCGCTTCGCTTTAACGAAGTTGACTGGACGATAGTCGTGAAAGCTTTTGTACATGAGCCGAGAATCTCAAATCCGCTGTTTGACGCTTTTGAAAAATATGGCGTAGAAATTAAAAAACTTGACAAAAGCGGCGCTATTTTATGTATTGGTACACACTTTTATAAAGATAACAGTGATTTGGCGCGGGATATTAATGACGGAGAAAGAGAATTTATATACATGAGTGCGCAGGAGGATTTGAGCCTTCAAAAAAATGCCAAAGCTTATATAAAATATGAAGTTGGTTCCGAAGCCGGCGTGTTTGCGCTCATAGCAAAAACTTTTTTGAAAGATGCGCAAATTCCGGACAATGTGAAAAAATATCTTGAAGAGTTGGACGAGGGATATTTGAGCGCGGAAAGCAATGTCGGCGAAGAGGAGATAGAGGAGATAATGGGCATTTTGGCGGCGCCTTCGTCCTTTTTGCTTTTGGGCTGTGATTTATATGAACATTATGATGCGGATTTGATAGCGGGGTTGATAGCTCTCATTGCACGCTTTAAGTCCGTAAAGGTAAGCGTTTTAAGCGAAGCGGAATTGAAAGCAAAACCGAAAACCGCGTTACCGCCGCAGATAAGCGGACTTAAAAGTTTTGACGGCACAATAGTATATTTTTATGAAAGCGATGATGCGGATACAAAGCTTTACGGCTCTTCTCAATTTGCTATCGCGGCGAAATTAAAAGACGGCGATGAGGTCATAGTGGAAACTTCAAACGGCAAATTTGAGAGCGTTTTTTCGCTTGAACAAAACATGAAGGGAACAATCGCCGTTTTGGGAATAAAAAAGAGCGGTTACAGATACGAAGCGGCAATAGTTTCAAAAAGAGGTTCAAATGGCTGATATAACGATAACTGTAAATGGCGTGAAAATAACGGCAAAAGAGAATGAAACTATTTTGAACGCGGCGCGTGCGAACGGCATTTTTATCCCCGCGCTGTGCTATCTTAGCTGCTGTTCTCCTACGCTTGCATGCAGACTTTGCATGGCTGATGTGGACGGCAAAAGAGTTTATACATGCAACGCAAAAGCAAAAGAGGGACAGATTATCGTAACAGATACCGCAGAAATTGAAGCCGAACGCCGCGCGATAATGGAAGTTTATGCGATTAACCACCCCTTGGAGTGCGGCGTATGCGATAAAAGCGGTGAGTGCGAATTGCAAAATTATATGCTTGAAGCAAAAGTCAAAGAGCAGCGATGCGCCATAATGAGCGGCTGTCATGAAGTACAGGATTGGGGCAATATACGATATGACGCTTCACTCTGCATAGTATGCGAAAGATGTGTAACGGTATGCAAAGATAAAATAGGTGAAACCGCCTTGAAAACAGTACCGCGCGGCGAAGAGTTCGCCATTCCTAAAGAGTATAAAGATACAATGTCAAAAGATGCATACGCCGTCTGGAATAAAATGCAAAAGTCGCTTATAGACAAAATACGCGATGAAAACGGCGACATTATAGAGTGTGTAAAATGTGGTGAATGCAGTGCGGTTTGTCCGACAGGCGCACTTACGGAAAAAAGTTTTCATTATGTTTCAAATGCATGGGAGCTTAACCGCATACCAGCCGCAAATCCGCACAGTTCGGACTGCTCTTTAATATATTATGAAGTAAAACATTGCGGCATAAATGATGCTTCGCCGAAAATTTACCGCGTGCATGGAGAGCAAAATTTTGCTCCGCTAAGTGCGGCGGCAAGATATGGGTATGATTTTGAAAACGCAGATGCGGTAAAAGATGAAAATGACAAAAAAGAGTTGATAGAGTTTATCAAACATGAAGCAGGAACGATACTTTTTAACAGTTTTATCACTAATGAAGAGGCTTTGATACTGCAAAAATTGAAAGAAAAATTTTCGCTTAAGCTCGTCAACGAGGACGCTTACATATATCAGAGATTTTTAAAAGCTATGGGCAGATGTTCGGGGCGCACTCTTTATAAGGGTACGCTTGAGAGTATTCGCGAAAGCGATTTTATCATTAGCGTGGGTTCAATGCTAAGATATGACGCCCCAAATGTCGGCTATATGCTAAATTCTGCCCTTAAAATAAACCGCGCCGCCGCTCTGTATTGCCACCCGATAAGCGATAAGAGCGTGCGGGATTTTTCTAAAAATCTGCTGGAGTTAAATTATAAAGCGGGAAGCGAAGAGGCGCTTTTATATCTTTTGCTTGAACTTTTTGCGCCGCTCTCGGAACTTGACGATATAACAAGCGAATATTTGCAGACATTTCACATAAAAGAGACAAAAATCATAGACGCTCAAGAGGCTGAAATAATTACTTCAAAACTTTGGGATATGGTTGGTTTGGAGGATAAAAGCGCGCAAATAAAAGCAATGAAGGCGGGCAAAAATAGCTTTTCATTGATAATCGGCGAAGACATATTGATGCATCCAAGATGGCAGAATATGGCTTATATCGCAGGTACGCTGGAGCATTTGGCAAATTTTGAAACGATTGTTATTCCTACACAAACAAACACACTTGGCGTCTCTTTAATATGTGAACTTGACAAACATGAAGAGGGTAAAACGCTTGGTTATAATAGATTTGGCGATATGACCATGAGCGCATTTGGAGATGGATTTGACATGCCTGCTTTAAATCAGCAGGAAGGCACATTTGCAAATGTAGATAAAAGAGTAGTGCCGACAAATGCGGCTCTTCCATATAGCGGCTACGAATTGAACGACATCGCTTCGGAGCTTGGAATTTATGCGAAATATACGATAGACTATACACAAAAATTACCTATAAGCGCAGGTTTTAAAGAGATAGCGTTTGACGATTTAGGCGTGGATTTTGACAATGCGGGCAAAGATAAGAGGGGATACGAGATCGCGTCTCAAAGCGTGGAATTGTCAAAAACGCCGATAGGCTGCGAAACGATAACATTGTATGGAGATGTTGTGTATAGACTGAATCCTGTTTCACAATTTAGCATATTTACAAACCGCGCCCATGAGTTAAAAAGAAAAGGCGTGCTTTTTGTTTCAAAAGAGTTTATGGATTTGCACAATTTATGCGAAGGACAAAATGTAAAGATAACGTCTCAAAGCGGCGTGATTTTGTATCTGAATATAGAAGAGGATAAAAATATATCGGGTAATTTCGCCTGTCTGCCGACTTTTGATAAAACGCTCAATGTGTATCCGTTTTTTGAAGAGTACAGATTTGCTCCGTTTAGCATAGAAGGGATTGATAATGACGAATGAAGCAGCGATAATCATGGAGACGATTGTAAAATCCATCTTTATACTTGTAATTGTGGCGTCTCTCGCTGGACTTTTGACATATATAGAGCGAAAGATTTTGGGCTTCATGCACCGCCGTTTGGGACCCATGTATGTGGGACCTTTCGGGCTTTTGCAGGCTTTGGCTGATGTTGTTAAGCTATTTATGAAAGAGGATATCATACCGCAAAACAGTGTAAAAGTGATATTTTGTTTGGCTCCGCTTTTGATAGTAACGGCTACTTTTACGGCATTTGCGGCGGTGCCGTTTTTTCCTGAATTTCAATTTGGCGAATACAGAACCTCCGCGCTCATATCGGATATAAATGTGGGAATTTTGTTTGTTATCGGCGTTTCGTCCGCAGGCATGTACGCACCGCTTCTTGCGGGGCTTGGCAGCGCGAATAAATGGTCTATTTTGGGAGGCGCCCGCGCCGTAGTGCAATTGCTCTCTTTTGAAGTTATAACGGCGCTTGCCATTTTGGCTCCGATAATGATTACAGGCTCTTTATCGCTTGTAGATATCAATAATTTTCAAGAGGGCGGAATTTTAAAATGGCTTGTTTTTAAGCAGCCCGCGGCATTCGTGCTTTTTCTCATCGCGGGCTTTGCCGAAACAAACAGGGTGCCGTTTGACCTTTTGGAGCAGGAGAGCGAAATCGTCAGCGGATATATCACGGAGTATTCAGGCATGAGATGGGCGCTCTTTTTTCTTGGCGAATACTCAAACATGATACTCATCTCATTCTTGGTTTCACTGATGTTTTTCGGAGGATTTAACTCTTTGTGGTTTATCCCGGGAAGTATCATGATGCTTTTAAAAGTCGTATTTTTTATATTTCTTTTCATGTGGGTAAGAGGCGCGTGGCCTCATGTGAGACCTGATCAGTTGATGTGGCTTTGCTGGAAGGTACTGCTGCCCATAGCCCTTTTAAATGTGCTGATAACGGGCATCGTTTTGCTTTTGGGGGTTTGATATGATAGAGCAGTTTACAAATAGAAATACAAACGGATATATTTACTTTAAACATGAGCCGATACCTGTAACAGGTTGGCAAAAATTTTGCCGCGTGCTGAAAAGAAGCGCAAAACTTGAACTTTTTGTCGGACTTTGGATAGTTTTCAGAGAGATGGCGAAGGGCAAAAAAAATTGCCACACTACGCAATATCCGCTCGAAAAGATGCCAATAGGTCCGAGATACCGCTCTGTGCATAAGCTTTTGCGCCTTTTAGAGAGCGGCGGCGAGAGATGTATTGGGTGCGGACTTTGCGAAAAGATATGCGTTTCAAACTGCATCAGGATAGAGACATATGCCGATAATGACGGACGCAAAGCGGTAAAAGAGTACAGCATCAATTTCGGACGCTGCATCTACTGCGGACTTTGCGCGGAAGTGTGTCCGGAGCTTGCGATAGTGCATGGAAACGAGTACGAATACGCAAGTTTCCAGCGTTCGCTGTTTGGTATCAAGGAAGATATGCTCACGCCGATAGATACATTCAAGAATGACGCGCAAAAAGAGTTTGAAGGATACGGCAGCATAAGCGCAAATGCCGACAAAAATATCAAAAAAACTCCGCTTTCAGGAGACGAATAATGTACGAAATCATCGCTTTTTATCTATTCGCGGCGGTAATTGCCGCAATGTTTTTGATCACGGTTTTCAGTAAAAACGCGCTTTACTCCATGAGCGCGCTGGCTGCCGGAATGATTTTTATAAGCGGACTTTTTTTTCTTTTGGATGCCGAATTTATAGGAGTTGTGCAAATAGTTGTATATACGGGCGCGATTATGGCTTTGTACGCTTTCGGTATGATGTTTTTTGACACGGCGCGGGAAGTCAAGGAAAATATAACGGCAAAAAAGGCGATATACACGCTGTGGATACTCGTCAGCGTTTTGCTTGTTTTCATTGTCTGCGCGCCGATAATCGGAAGCAATATCATATTAGACGCGCCGATGGATAAAAATTTGAGCAACACCGCGGCGCTGGGATTTGTCATGTTTACAAAATATTTGGCGGCTTTTGAACTTACGGCGATAATGCTTTTGGTCGCGATGATGGCGGGCATTATTTTGGTCAGCCGCCGCCTTGATGCGGGAGGTGCGCAATGATAGGCTTCAATCACTATTTGATATTGAGCGCGGCTCTGTTTGCGATAGGCTTGGTCGGCGTTTTGAGAAGGAAAAATCTTTTGATGCTCTTTTTTTCAACGGAGATTTTACTCAATGCCGCAAATGTCGGTTTTGTTGCCGCGTCAAAATTTTACGCAGATATGAGCGGGCAGATATTTGCGCTGTTTATCATAGCGATAGCTGCGAGCGAAGTGGCGGTCGGACTCGGTCTTTTGTCGCTTTGGTATAAACGCGCAGGCTCCATAGACCTTGACAGTTTAAATATCATGAAGGGGCGATAATGGAGATTTGGATATATACAGCACTTTTTGCGCCGCTTGCAGCCGCTCTGTTTGCGGCGGTTTTTGCGATGAGGGAGAAAAAAATTATCGCGGGAGTGGTAAATTCTGCCCTTATCGCACTCTCAACCGCCGCTTCCATCGTGCTTTTATGTAATCTTGGCGATGAGAGCTTCAGCGTTAATTTATTAAGCTGGATAAGCGTTGGGGATTTGAATATTCCGTTTGGATTTGTCATTGACGAAGTCAGCGCGGCGATGATGGTAACGGTCGGCGTTGTTTCAACGCTGGTGCATATCTACTCTATAGATTATATGGCGCATGATAAATCTTTTAACCGCTTTTTCGCATATCTTTCGGCATTTGTTTTCTCCATGCTTGTACTTGTAATGAGCGATAATTTCTTGGGGCTTTTTATCGGATGGGAAGGCGTGGGGCTTTGTTCGTGGATGCTTATAGGTTTTTGGTACGAAAGAGACAGCGCGTCATGGGCGGCGAATGAAGCTTTTATCATGAACAGAATCGCCGATCTTGGCATGCTTCTTGGCATATTTATGATTTACTGGCAGTTTGGAAGTTTGCAGTACGACATCGTTTTTGCTGCCGCGTCCGGTACAGATATAATGGTTTTAACGCTTATCGGCATACTGCTTTTTGTCGGCGCAATGGGCAAATCAGCGCAATTTCCGCTGCACACATGGCTTGCGGACGCCATGGAAGGACCAACGCCGGTTTCCGCGCTCATACATGCCGCAACGATGGTAACGGCAGGCGTTTATCTTGTTATCCGCGCCAATCCGATATATGTAAATATCCCCGATGTTGGATTTTTCATCGCATCTTTGGGCGCATTTACGGCGGTTTTTGCCGCTTTTATGGCGCTTGTGAATAATGATTTGAAACGCATTATCGCTTACTCTACGCTCTCGCAGCTTGGATACATGTTCGTAGCCGCAGGGCTTGGGGCTTATTGGATAGCGTTGTTTCATTTGATGACGCATGCATATTTCAAATCGCTTCTGTTTTTGGGCGCGGGAAATGTTATGCACGCCATGCATGAAGAGTTAAATATCAAAAAAATGGGCGGTTTGTACAAAAGTATGAAATTTACGGCGGTTTTAATGATAATAGCCTCTGTCGCGCTCGCGGGCATCTATCCGTTTGCGGGCTTTTTTTCCAAAGACAAGATTTTGGAAGTAGCGCTGAATGAAAATGCGCACATTCTTTATCTGGTTCTTTGGATAGGCGCGGGCTTGACGGCGTTTTACGGTTTCAGGCTTATATTTATCGTATTTTTCGGCAGAAAAAAATGGCAAAACCTGCACCCGCATGACGCGCCTAAAAATACGCTTTTAGCGATGCTTCCGCTTGGTATTTTAGCCGCTTTGGCTGGATTTTTGGAAGAAAAATTTGAACATTTTGTAACGAAATTGCTGCCCGAATACGCATTTGATATTTCGGAAGAGACGGTTGTTTTGATGGTCGCATCAACGCTTGGAATAGCGGTATTCGGTATATTTTTTGCATTTTATATGTATATCATAAAAGGCGGCTTTTCAAAGCGCATGGAAGAGAGAGTTGTATATAAGTTTTTATTCAATCAATATTATATTCCGCTGCTTTATCAAAAATATATCGTACGACCGTTTGAACTGCTCGCGAAATTTTCATGGAAAAACATGGACGAAAAAGTCGTTGATGCGAGCGTGGATATGATTGCGGCGTTATTGGCGCGCGGCGGAGGCAAGGCGGGAGGCATGCAAAGCGGCAATCTTTCCGCGATGTTAAGATGGATGGTATTTGGCTTGTGCGTACTGCTTTTGACGGCATTTTTTTATCGGGCGTAAGGAGATATGATGGGTAATACGCTGCTGCTTGTAACGGTTTTATTTCCTTTACTTGCCGGATTTTTGGGCTTTTTGATAAAAAAGGAAGATATTAAAATCTACGGCATCGCATGCGCTTTTGTGGAGTTTGCGCTCTCTTTGGCGGTTTGGGCGGTATTTGACATGAACGAAGGCGGCTTTCAAATGGTTTTGAGCATGCCTTTGATACCGAGTTTCGGCGTTTCGTTTCTCATCGGCATTGACGGTATATCGCTGTTTTTGGTGATTTTAAGCACATTTATAACTTTTGTGGGACTTATCGCGCTTGGCGAAATGAAAAATATAAAAAACCTCATTTTGTCCATACTTTTTTTAGAAATGACGATGGTAGGCGTTTTCGTAAGCCTTGATTTGCTGTTGTTTTATCTTTTCTGGGAACTCTCTTTGGTGCCGATGCTTTACATTATCGGCGCATGGGGCGCAGACAAACGCATATACGCGGCGGTTAAATTTTTCTTATATACATTTGCAGGCTCAGTTTTAATGCTTGTTGGTATTTTATATCTCGGGCATTTGTATCATGAAGCAAACGGCATTTGGAGTTTTTCGCTGATAGACTGGGAAAATTTCCCGCTTGCTTACGGCGTGCAATTGTGGCTTTTTGGCGCGTTTTTCTTGGGATTTGCGATAAAAGTGCCGATGTTTCCGTTCCATACATGGCTTCCATACGCGCATGGACAGGCTCCAACGATAGGTTCTGTAATCCTTGCGGCAGTTTTGCTTAAAATGGGAACTTACGGCTTTGTGAGATTTTTACTGCCGCTTTTTCCGGACGCAGTTGTATATTTTATCGCGCCTGTCGCGATTTTATCCGTTATCATGGTGATATACGCGGCTTTGATAGCATTCGCGCAGGACGACATGAAGCAAGTTATCGCGTATAGTTCCATTTCTCACATGGGCGTTATCATTTTGGGAACATTCGCTCTCAATATAGAGGGAATTTCAGGGTCGGTTTTTTTTATGATAAGCCATGGACTCGTAAGCGGCGCATTGTTTATGCTGGTGGGCGTCATATACGACAGACGCCATACGAAAATTATGAATGAATTCGGCGGGCTTGCTTCCGTAATGCCGCGCTACGCCGTGATATTTGCTATCGTTCTCATGGGCGCGGTGGGGCTTCCCTTGACGATAGGATTTGTAGGCGAGTTTTTATCGCTGACTGGATTTTTCAAAATAAGCCCGATTTTGACCGCATTTGCAGGTACAGGCGTAATTTTGGGCGCGGTTTACATGTTGAGGCTGTATAGAAAATCTTTCTTCGGAGAGGTGAAAAAAAAGGCAAACAAAACCTTGAAAGATTTATACCCAAGAGAACTTTTTGCGCTTGTGCCGATAGCCGTTTTGATAATATTTTTGGGAATTTATCCGAAAGCTATTTTAAATCCCGTTCAAGAGAGCGTGAAAAGCACGATTCAAGTTATGTCGCAGAATGCGCAAAAACATGAAACAAAACTCTTTTTGGAACAGGCAGCCGCAAAGGAGGCAAAATAATGCTTATATCACAAATAACGCTTGAAAGTTTAAATCTTCCTACGCTCTATCCTATGATAATTTTATGCGCGGGCGCGCTTTTTGTCATGTGCGTTGATATGTTCAAAAAAGGATTAAGCCGCAATTTTTATATATGCATAAGTATGCTGTTTTTGGCGTTTTCGCTTGTTTATGCCGTATCGTTTGGAGATAAAAACGAGAGCGGCTTTTTTGACATGATGACGATAGACGGCGTTTCAAAATTATCGCAGATTGTCATTGTCGCGGCGTCTTTGCTTTTTGTTCCTTTGGCGCTTTGTAAAAAAGAGTTTTCTGAACATAAATTTGCCGAATATTTTGCGCTTCTGCTTTTTGCAAATGCCGGCTTTTTGTTCATGGTATCCACGACAAATCTTATATTGATATTTATAGGGCTTGAAACGGCTTCGCTTTGTCTTTATACGATGATAGCGATGCACAACCGCGCAAAAGCAATTGAAGCGGCGTTGAAATACTTTACTATGGGCGCGCTGTCAAGCGGCTTTTACGCATTCGGCGCGATGATTTTTTACGCTTTGAGCACGAGCGTGGATATTAATGAAATATTTTTAACTATTTCGGATAGAAATTTTGAACCTCTGTTTGTCGTTATCTTGGCGCTTTCCATGATGCTGGGCGCGATAGGCTTTAAACTTTCGCTCATACCATTTCACACTTGGATGCCAGATGTTTATGAAGGCTCGCCCGCACCGCTTGCCGGATACATTTCAATCGCGCCAAAAGTAGCGGCGTTTGCGGTTACGATAAGGATATTTGAACCGTTTATTGAGGGCGGCGCGGCATGGGCGGAGAATATCTTTTATGTATTAGCCGTTGTTACAATGACGCTTGCAAATCTCATGGCTTTGGTGCAGACAGATGTCAAAAGAATGCTGGCTTTCAGCTCCATGTCGCATGCGGCATTTATATTGTGCGCGGCACTTGCAGGAACGAAACAGGCTAACAGCGCGATATTTGTTTACTGGATACTCTTTATGTTTACAAACATGGGCGCATTTGCGCTTTTGTGGGCGGCGCGGAACGATGCAAATTTGTATGACGCGAGATTTCAGCATCCGTTTGTGAAATTTTCAGGACTTATTAAAACCGCGCCCGTAACGGCGGCGCTTATGGCGTTATTTTTGCTTTCGCTGGCGGGCATTCCGCCGTTTTCGGTATTTTGGGGCAAGATATACATCATGAGCGCAGTCATCAATGACGGTTATATCATGCTGGCCGTGATAATGGCGGTAAACAGCGCGATAGCGGCGTATTACTATCTAAAACTGATAGTTTACATGTTTTTGGCCGAACCTTCCGCTATGGATGGTAAAATTTATGCGCAAAACGCCTCTTTGTCAGTCAGTGCAGTTGTCGGAATAACGGCGGGCGTAACGCTTGCGGCGGTATTGCTGATAGAGCCTGTGATGAGAATGAGCGAATATTTTTTGTGAAAATGAGCTAAACTAAATCGCTGGTATTTGTTTGCTGTTTTTGTGAATTTAGCGAATGCATTAAAAAGCGGACAATCTCTCCGTAATTGCCCCGCATGCGAAGCACAATCGCAAACTCCAAAAGCAATTTGTTGGTTCAAAGCAAAAATTATCCTTTCTTTATACCGCGCTTCCTCCCTCCGTCATTCCCGTCTAGGCTGGAATCCAAAAATAGATACCCGTTTTCACGGATATGACATAAACGGTTGTCATTGCGCTACAAGCTGACGAAATCAGCGCAAAACACTTTCCGTCATTCCCGCGCAGGCGGGAATCCATTTTGCGCATAGATATATATAAAATTTGGATTCCCGTTTTCACGAGAATGACATAGAGAATGTATGCATTTCGTATGAAACAATGAAATAATGGAAAGTTTTTTTGGATTGCCGCGCTTTGCTCGCAATGACGAAGAAAGCGTCATGTATCATGCAATAATCTAAACAATCATAAATGAATAATTCCGTCATTCCCAAACGACAAATAAAACACATGCGTTTATTTAGTTATTCCAATGTACCTTTTTTGTCATTCACACGACTTCTTTCCGTCATTCCTGCGCAGGCGGGAATCCAAAAATAGATACCCGTTTTCACGGGTATGACATAAACGGTTGCCATTGTATTTGTCCGAAATATCAAGGCGTGTGAGCGTCAATTTTAGTATGACATACGGTTGATTGCTACAAGCTGACGAAATCAGCGCAAAACACTTTCCGTCCTCCTCCCCCTTTCGTTATTCCCGCGTAGGCGGGAATCCAAAAGAGTATTTACAAACAAAGAGAATATAAAAAAAATTGACATTTTATAACTCTTTTTTTATTTTCTTTCATGCTTTCATATTTTAAAATTATTAGTTTGGATTCCCGCTTTCTTGCCCCAAAAGCGTTGCTTTTGGGGACCCCCAATCTCACGATATGCGCTTCGCTTGTCGTTCTATCGCGGGGAATAATGGAAAGTTTGGATTCCCGCCTACGCGGGAATGACGGAAAGGGCGCGGATATGACATAGGGAAACGAGAATGACGGAAAGGGCGCGGGAATGACAAAAAGGAAAGATTGTTTTGCAGCGCTTCCAATGACGAAAATATTGCTTTTTTTTATTTTTTAATTCTTTTATAATTTCTGTGCCGATTGCCTTTATTTTACGCGCTTATGCAAAAATTCCATAATCTCGCCCTCCATTTCTGAAAGAGGTTTTTTTATGATCGTCTGCAAAAATTGTGTGCGGTTGAATGTGCGTTGTCTTTTCGCGAGTTTGACGGTATTGTCAATGATTTTCTCTTTCATAAAAGCAATATCGCCGTATCCGTCAAAATACTCTATCACCTCTTTTATGCCGATGGATTTCATGCAGTTTGGCTCTCTTGTATATTTTTTTTCCAACCGCGCAACTTCGTCCACAAGCCCCGCTTCTATCATTTTTTCAGCGCGCGTTTTTATGCGTTCCCTTAACTCCTCTTTGTCTGTCTCTATTTCAAATATTGCCAGATCATGGATAACAGGGTCTTTTTTGGTGCGTTTCAGAAAATTACTCGGAATTTCGCCCGTTTCGTAATAAATTTCATACCATTTTCCTATGCGGTATATATCGTTTTTTTCTATCTTTTCGGCAAACGCGGCGTCTGTTAAGGATATATTGTCATATGCCCATGTCAAATCGCGCAGCGTGCGTAAAACCCTTTTTTGGTTTTCATCGCTCACAAGCGGCTTGTCGCTAAGCCCCGACAATAAAGCCTTTAAATAAAAACTCGTTCCGCCCACGATGATAAGCGGCGACTTTTTTTTCTCCGCGTCCGCCGCCGCCTTTCTGTACAAATCAAAGAAAATTGTTACATTAAATTTCTCATTTGGCGCGATAATGTCTATACCGTAATGTTTGACGCCCGACATCTCTTCTTTGGACGGTTTAGCCGAAGCAATATCTATCTCTTTGTAAACGCAAAGCGAGTCAAGCGAAAGTATGACGGCTCCCGTTTTGCGGGCTATTTTGATAGATAAATCGCTTTTTCCGCATGCTGTGGTTCCGATAAGCGCAAACTGCATAAAAACTCCTGCAACTGTTTTTACAAATTATATCTATATTTTTCGTGTAAATAAATTTAATTTTTTGGCAAATTGATGTAAAATTTGATAATTTAAACAAGAAGGGCAGGCATGAGGCGGCTTTGGTCTATTTTGAGAGACATAAACGAGTTGATAGTTTTCAAACATTCGGTTTTTGCCATGCCATTTATCTTTATCGCGATGATAATAGCTTCGCATGAGATAAACGATTCTGCTTGGTTTGGGTTTAGACTGTTGATACTTGGGCTGATTTGCGCCGTGAGTGCGAGGAGTTTTGCCATGTCGGTCAATAGATTTGCCGACAAGGATATAGACGCGCTCAATCCCAGAACTGCAAACCGCCCCAGCGTGGACGGCAGAATCGGCAAGCTTAACATGCTGATATTTATCGCATTTAACGCTGTTTTGTTTGTTTTTTCCGCATGGCTTATCAATGAAGCGGCGTTTTTACTCTCTTTTCCAACGCTTGCTGTGCTTGCAAGTTACTCTTTTTTTAAACGCTTTTCGGCATTTGCCCATTTGGTATTGGGCTTTTCTTTGGGACTTGCGCCGATAGCGGGATCCATAGCGGTTTTGGGTTATATGCATGTATGGTCATGGCTTTTGTGTTTTGGCATTATGTTTTGGGTGGCGGGGTTTGATCTGTTGTACTCTTTGCAGGATATTGAGTTTGATAAAGAGTACGGACTTCACTCTATCCCTTCGCGTTACGGCAAAGATGCAACGCTTACAATATCTGCCGTTTTTCATGCGCTGGCGGTCGTTTTTTGGCTGCTGTTTGCCATAGGCGCTTCTTTGGGCTTTGTATCTTATGCGGCTGTGGCTCTTAGCGCGGCGATACTATTTTGCGAACATACGATAGTCAGGCGCGATTTTCGGAAGATAGACAGAGCGTTTTTTACGCTTAACGGCTATCTTGGCATAATGTTTTTTATCTTTGTGCTGATAGATATTGTTTTTATGGCAGGAGGCTGATTGTGGGCGCGGATATTTTAATATTTACCGCTTTGATTGCGGCGGTGTTTTTGCTCGTTATTTTTATCGTTGTGCGCGATAAAAATGTAATTTCAAGGCTTGCGATTTTGGAGAAAGTCATAGAGGATTTAAATCAAGAAAACCACAAGTTAAATAAAGTCGTTAAAAAACAAAATCTGGACATTGACGGCGGCATACAAAAAATCGTAGAAGACGAAGTGCAAAACCGCGTAGTGCCGTTGAAACAATCTCTGCAAGAGGTCAGAAAAATCACCGAAGAATTTAGGGAACAGCACAGCGCTGGGGATTATGAAAAAAAGGTGATAGAGCTTTATAAAGACGGCAAAAGCGAAAGCGCGATAGCGCAGATTTTGGGGCTTACGATTGCGCAGGTGGAGCTTATATTGTCGCTGAACGACCCGCAATGAGCATCCTTGAAAAGCCTCGCGCGGATTTGAGCGTACATGAGAGCTGGCGTGGGATTATAGAAAATGCGTACGGCTCGCTTGATATGAAATACCGCGAATTTTTGGAAAACTCTCATGCGTATTTTCCCGATTTCCATAATTTTCTAAATGCCTTCAAAACTCTGCCGCGCGACAAAACCAAATCCATACTTTTCGGGCAAGACCCATATCCGCGCAAAGAGAGCGCGACAGGTTACGCTTTTATAGACAAAGCGGTGAAAACGCTCTTTTCGGATAAAGGTTTGTCGCGCGAAGTGAACCGCGCCACAAGTTTGAGAAATTTCATAAAAATGCTGCTGCTTGCGTCAAATTATCTAAAAAAAGAGGAATTAACGCAGGAAAATATCGCGCGGCTTGATAAAAAAGAGCTGATAAATTCCATACATGAGTGGAAAAACAATTTTGAAAAAGAGGGCGTTTTACTGCTAAACAGCGCGCTTGTTTTTACAAAAAAAGAGGATACGAAAAAGCATGCCAAAGCGTTTGCGGCGTTCATGCGCGCGCTTTTGGGCAAATTAAAGCATGAGAATATAGAGCTTATACTGCTTGGCTCAATCAGCAAGGAGATAGAACAACTTTTGCCGCAAACGCACAATTTCCGCCTCTTTTACGCCTGCCACCCATATAATATAAAGTTCATAACCGATAAAAAAACGCTTGATAGATTTTCCAAAATGGAGCTTTTGAAGAGGTGTATTTAGTTGAAAGTTTTTTAAGTATTCAAGGTGAAGGAAAATATGCGGGAACGCCATCTTTATTTGTGCGTTTCGGCGGGTGCAATTTAAACTGTAAAGGCTTTGCGTGCGAATTTATATCGCCGCATGACGGCTCAAAACTTATCGGCTGCGACTCTCTATACGCCGTAAATGAAAAGCATTTTAAAAATGAGTGGGAAGAGTACAAAGACGCAAAAAAACTTTTTTCAAAAATCGCTTCGCATGTAAAAAATATAACTTATCTGCCGCATCTTATCATCACGGGCGGAGAGCCTTTGATACATTATAAAAACCCCGTTTTTTACGGCTTTTTGGAGTTGGCGTTAAAACATGGATTTGATGTTTTTTTTGAGACGAACGGGACGATAAATATAGATTTTGAAAAGTTTGCCTTGTATAAAAAAGTTGGGTTTGCCATGAGCGTGAAATTCTCAAACAGCGGCGAACCGTATAAAAAAAGAGTAAATAAAAAAGCTATACAAAATATCGCTTCGCATGCAAAAGAGGCGTTTTTTAAATTTGTGACGGACAAAAAGCTGATAGAGCAGGGCGCGGAAGAGGAGATATTGGATATAACTTCGGGAATGCATGTGCCGATATTTTGCATGCCGCTTGGTAAAAATAGAGTGGAAATTAAAAAAAATGCTCTGCCGACTGCTCTTTTTTGTATCAAAAATGGCTACAATTACAGTGATAGAATTCATGTCAATTTGTGGAATAACAAGAAAGGGGTCTAAATGATTATCCGTAAAATGTTTCAGTTTGAAAATACGCATATTGTGCGCGGCTGCGCTACAAAGAGATGTCGTACGAGCATACATGGACACTCGTATAAAGTGGAAGCGCTTTTTGAGTCGAAAAGTCTTGACAATGCGCAGATGATATATGATTTTGGGCTGATGAAGGGCAACATGCAGGATTTGATAGAATCGTTTGACCACAGCGTTACTTTGTGGAATAAAGACGATGCGGGATATATCGCCGCTATGAAAAGATACTCTGACAGATGGGTAGAACTTCCCGTAAGTCCGACGGCAGAGCAGTTTGCAAGAGTTATATATCTTATGGTTGATTTGCTTTTGACAAATACGGTTTTCACGAACGGCGAGGGAAAGATAACCGTCAATTCCATTGTTGTCCATGAAACCGATAGAGGTTACGCCAAAGCCGATTCTGCCGATACTTACAGCGAAGCTATGGGCATTATCAATCCAAACAATATTATCTTTTCCATGGGTGTCAGGGAAGAGTGGGGAGATATTGATTTGTGGAGTAAAATCCTAAGCGGCGAGCAATTTACAAATCCGAAAATAATTTAAAGAGGCGAACATGAGAAATATACTAATAGCCGCTGTTTTATTGCTGTTTATCGGCTGCGGCGAAAAAGAGAGCGCGGGCAAACTTGAAGAGATAAATAAAAGCGTGCAAAGCGTGATAACCGATGTGCAAAAAGGCGCGTCCGATGCGATAGAAAAAGCGGGCGAG
>JAITAB010000004.1 GCA_031284315.1 Campylobacteraceae bacterium | reverse complement strand
TTATGTCAAATTTTTCAGAGTTTTTAACAGCAACGGCATTATTGTAGATTCGCTTGAAAGCTTTCGTTATAAAACAAAACCTTATAAATGGAGAGATTTTCAACCGTTTGAATCTGCTCCCGATTAACCTTTTTTAAACCCTCGCAACATGGAAAAATTTGCAAAAATATTAAAAACTCTATAAATAATTGCTTTTTTGAAGCAATATATCGTACCACTCTTTGACGCTTTTGCCTGTCATTTTTGCTAAAAGTTTGGCTTTTTGCTTCGGCGGCAGCGGCAGCGGTAAAATATCATCTTCGCGCAAATACTCGCCTTCTCTTTGTTTTCCGCCTTTTATCACGACCGCCCATTCACCGTTTAGATTTGCCGTTTTTAACTTTTGTGCCAATTCCAACGCGCTGCCTTTGTAATGAGTTTCATACATTTTTGTAGCTTCTTTGATGATATAGATAACTCTTTGCGGGGAAAATTCGGCGATTTCCGACAAAAGCTGTAAAATTCTGTGAGTGGATTCGTAAAGTACGGCATTAAATTCCAAAGATAAAATCTTTCTCAATTCTTCCGCCCTCGCCTCTTTTTTATGCGGCAAAAATCCATGAAAATAAAAATTTGTCTCTTCAAATCCGCTCGCCGCCAAAGCCAGTAAAAGCGCATTTGCTCCGGGCAAAACTTCATAAGCGATGCCGTTTTCCTGCGCAAACTTTACCAGCAAAGAGCCCGGGTCGCTTATACATGGCATTCCCGCATCGCTTATATACGCCGCGTTTGAAGTTAAAAAATCTTCAATATTTAAATTTTTCGCCGTCTCCTGCGCATTGTGCGAATGAAACGGTATAAATTTTTGCTCTATATCTTCAAAACTGCCGAAACGCTCTTTGAGAAGTTTTATAAGTTTTTTTGCGACTCTTGTATCTTCACAAATAATAAGCGGCGTGGAGAGAAGGAGTCTGAGACTCCTTATGGTTATATCTTCAAGATTTCCTATCGGAGTAGGAATAAAGTACAGCATTATTTCATATTGTATTTTTTCTTGAATTTCTCAACGCGCCCTGCGGAATCGACTATCTTTTCGCTGCCCGTGAAAAATGGGTGGCAGGCGCTGCAAATGTCTATCTTCATCTCTTTTTTGTTGGACATTGTCGTAAAAGTATTACCGCATGCACAAGTAACCGTACACTCTACATATTGTGGGTGAATCTCTTTTTTCATTAAATTTTCCTTTATTCTTTAAACTCTGCATAAAAAGCTGATGATTATAGCAGAAAGTTTATAATAATTCAATATTTACAGAAGAATTTTTGCGCAAATAGCCATGACCGCGCTCTCGCTTTTTAAAATATTATCGCTCTTAAAGCCTATAGTGGGGCGGTTTTTCAATATCTTTCTCTCATGTTCGCTAAATCCGCCCTCGCAGCCCACAAGCCAAGTATCGGGGGAATTTTTTATATCGCAAAGCCTGTTTTCAGAAAAATCCACAACCGCGAAATTTTCATATTTTCGCATGAACTCTTCAAGCGATTTTATCTCTTCAAACTCCATCATGTCGTATCTGCCGCACTGTTCACATGAGTTTATCGCTATCCTTTTAAGCCGCGCGAAATCAATCGCGAAAGAGCGCTGCGAAAACTGCGTATATACAAATATAATCTTTTTCACGCCCGCTTCGTTAAGAAACGGCAAAGTTTTTTCTACGGTTTTTGGCTCTACTGCCGACCATGCGAGCCTGAAAGGTTTGGCATGCTTTTTTTGCGAAAGGCTTTTCGCGCTGAAAATACATTCGGCTTCGCGCCTGTTGATAGACGCAACTTCGTACAGATACAAAAAATCATCGCGCAAATTGCGTACTTTCAGCGGTTTTTTCGTATCGCTTCTGCGGGATTTGAACAGATGCGCAAAACTTTCGCCCTCTATAACGATGCGCTCTTCGCCCGCTTTGTCATGATATAAAAACTGCATCAAAAAAGCCCTGCATTCCAAAAATATAAATCAAAAACAAAATGGCCGCATCGCCAAGATACTTATAAAATGTAAATATTCTAAATTTTTCGCTCCGCCTTTTGCCAAGCCTGTAAGAAAATATCGCGCTTGAAAAAGCGTATATCCATACGGCAAATATCACAAAATGCGCCATGTAAAATTGAAAATGCCCAAATGAGAGCAGAAGCAAAATGCACAGCATAATAATCGCCAAAAACATATAATATAACGGCATCACGGCGCGAAAACGGCTCCACAAAGCCTCTTTTTCGCGGGTAAAAGCGAAAAATATAAGTCCGCACAACGCCGCAATATCCAGTGCAGCGATGCAAAAAACAAGCGTATTTTGCACAAAATGCACGGTTTCTTGCATATTTATTTGCTCAAATTAACGATATATGCACTCAATTCTTCCATGTCGTCATCGCTCAATCTTTTCACGGTAGGCGTCATCGTGGCTTTAAACGCGCCGCCGTATGTGCCGTCCTTGTAGCCTTTGAGCGCATTCAGGATTTGCTCCCTGCTCCATTTGTTGATAATCTGACTCTTGTTTACGGCTGATTTTTCGGCTTTTGCGCCATGGCATGGTATGCATATAGCGAACAGTTTTTTGCCTTTATCCGCGTTTGTCAGCGGAGCGGCGGCGGCTTGAACAACATTTTCCGCTTTTTGCTTTACCGCATCGACAGTATCCGCGCTTTCGTTTATAATATCGTCCGTTTTTTGTTTTACCGCATCAATCGTTTTTGCGCTCGCATTAATGACCTCATCGGCTTTTTTGCCGATAGTTGAAAGCGTTTCATTGGTTTTTTGCAAAATGTCCCTGCCCGTGTCCGCCGCCTCTTTTAACGCTTCTTGCGCCGCTTCTTTGGTTTTGTCCGCTTGCTGGGCTATATCGTCTGTGATATCTTCGGCTTTTTGGCTTATCTCG
>JAITAB010000021.1 GCA_031284315.1 Campylobacteraceae bacterium | reverse complement strand
CAACAGTAAAGCTTTACTCATTTTTCCGCCTCTTCCGTCATTCCCGCGACCGAACGACAAGCGGAGCGCATATCGTGAGAGTGGGGTCCCCAAAAGCAAACGCTTTTGGGGCAAGAAGGCGGGACTCCAAACATATATTAGAAAAGGCTATTATTTATTTTAATGGCATACTTTTTTTCGTCATTCCTGCGCTCCTCCTTTTTTTCATTATTACAAAGAGTATTAGCAACAAGGCAATCAGCCTCTTCCGTCATTCCCGCGACCGAACGACAAGCGGAGCGCATATCGTGAGGGAATGCGGGAATCTATATCTTATTACGACAAAAAAGGCTATTGCCGATATAAGATGTGAAATAGTTTTTATTAATATATTTTGGATTCCCACCTTCTTGCCCCAGAAGCGTTTGCTTTTGGAGACCCGCAATTACGATATGTGCTTCGCTTGTCGTTCGGCCGCGGGAATTACCTCTCCTCTATGTCATACCCGTGAAAACGGGTATCCAAATTTTATATATATCTATGGACATGGAATGGATTCCCGCCTTTCTTCGCGATATGCGCTTCGCTTGTCGTTCGGTCGCGGGAATGACGGAAAGGCCTATGATAAATACGATTAGTCAAGCTGTGAAAAAAGCCGCATTGCGCAGTTGCTGCAGACAAGACTTCTCACGAAGTTAAAAGCAAAAAACGCGCGCTGTTTGCAGATTGTTTGCGCGGACGCGGCGCATTAAAAAATTAAAATATTCGCGGTATTGGTTCTCATGTACGCATGACAGGATAAAAAAGAAGGCGGAATACAAATTCAATACAACTTTTGTGTCGGTTCATGCAACGGAAAAAATGGCGAAAGTGCAAAAAGTTCATAAATTTCAATACAACTTTTGTGTCGGTTCATGACGCGTGAGAATACGATAGAAATGGCAAATACGGTATATTTCAATACAACTTTTGTGTCGGTTCATGTCGTATGCAAAGACAGGCGATATATCCTGACTTTCATTTCAATACAACTTTTGTGTCGGTTCATGCCTCTTGATACAACGCATGTCCGACGCTTTGAAAAGATTTCAATACAACTCTCATAAAAAATCTAAAACTTAGACTGACTTTTCAGCCAGTTTTCCATTTCAAGAAGTTGTTCCGCCGTTCTGTTTTCCGCTGTGCCGCCTTTGGAATTTCTGGCGTTCATGGAGGCTTCAAGGTTTAAGTATTTTTCCGCCTCTTTATCTATCCTGCCGTCTATTTTTTGAAGTTCAAGATAACTTATCTGCGAAATGTCAACTCCCAGCTCTTCGGCTTTCGCGACTGCTTTGCCCGTGATAAAATGCGCTTCTCTAAAAGGAATATTTTTATGCGTTACGAGATAATCAGCCAAATCAGTCGCGCTCAAATGCCCTTTGGCGCACGCTTTTGACATGTTTTCTTTGTTTATGTTCATGGTTTTTACGGTTTCGTTTGCTATTTTCAGGCATATCACAGCCGTTTCAACACTGTCAAAAACCCCCTCTTTATCCTCTTGCATGTCTTTGTTGTACGCCAGCGGAAGACCTTTTAAAACAGTCAAAAGCCCCAAAAGATTGCCGTAAACTCTGCCCGTTTTGCCGCGCAAAAGTTCAGGTACATCGGGATTTTTCTTTTGCGGCATGATGGAGCTTCCCGTAGAATACTCATCGCTCAAAGCGATAAATCTAAATTCTACGCTTGACCAGAGTATCAACTCTTCAGCCAGTCTTGAAATATGCATCATAAAAACGGAGATATTAAACAAAATCTCCAGCGCAAAATCCCTGTCGCTCACGCCGTCCATAGCATTGCTCATGGGCGCGTCAAATCCAAGCTCTTCGGCTGTTTCAAATCTATCTATCGGATACGGCGTACCTGCTAACGCCGCGCTTCCGAGAGGCGAAAGGTTATTGCGCTTATAAGAGCTTTCAAGCCTTTCTGCATCGCGTCTAAACATACACATGTAAGCCAATAGATGAAACGCGAAATTTACAGGCTGCGCATGCTGAAGATGCGTCATGCCCGGAAGCAGCGTTTTTGTATGGTTTTTCGCGATGTCAAGCAGCGTTTTGATAAATTCCTTTATTAAGTCAATAAGCAAAAGCGAACTGTTTTGCACATAAAGTTTGAAATCCACAGCGACTTGGTCATTACGGCTGCGCGCCGTGTGAAGTCTGCCGCTTATATCTTCTCCGATTATTTCTCCGAGCCGTTTTTCAACCGCCATGTGAATATCTTCGTCCGCCAAGTCAAACTTAAACTCTTCGTTTTGTATCTCTAAAAGTATTTTTTCAAGTCCGCTTATGATAGTTTTTGTCTCTTTTTGGCTCAAAATATTTTGGTTTCCGAGCATTTTCGCATGCGCTATAGAACCTTTTATATCTTGAAAATAGAGCTTTTTATCAAACAAAAGCGAGGCATTAAAGCGGTTTAAGAGTTCGTTTGCCTCTTTTTCAAACACTCCCGAGCGAGATTTTGCCATTTATGCCGCCTATATGAGTTTGGGGCCGGCTTTTGCGTAGCCGTAACTGCCCTCTGAGTAACGCTTGAAATTTTTAATAAACATTTCGGCAAGCTTTACTCTTACGGCGTCATACTCCGTTTTGTCGCTCCATGTATTTCGCGGATTTAAAATCACGCTCTCCACGCCGCTTAATGCAACAGGAAAATAGAGGTCAAAAATATCCAGCTTTTCATATTTGCACTCGTTGATACTGCCGTCTAAAATAGCGTTGATGCAGTTTCTCGTAGCCTTTATGCTCATGCGCTTGCCAACGCCGTAAACGCCGCCGCTCCAGCCCGTGTTTACTAAAAATACATTTACTTTATGCCTGTCTATCTTTTCGCCCAAAAGTTTCGCGTAATCAGTAGGGTGAAGCGGCAAAAAAGCTTCTCCAAAACACGCGCTAAATGTCGCGACAGGCTCTGTGATGCCTCTTTCCGTTCCTGCGACTTTTGCCGTATATCCGCTCAAAAAGTAGTACATAGCCTGCTCTTTATTTAACTTTGACACGGGCGGAAGTATGCCGAACGCATCCGCCGTTAAAAAGATAATATTTTTTGGGTGTCCTGCCATGAGGCTCGGCTCGTGGTTTTTGATATGATATATAGGATATGAAACTCTCGTATTTTCGGTCTTTTTCGCATCTGCAAAATCAACAATGCCTTCTTTATTGACGACTACATTTTCAAGCAGCGCGTCTTTTTTTATGGCTTCATAAATTTCAGGCTCGCTTTTTGGGTCAAGGTTTATACATTTTGCATAGCAGCCGCCCTCAAAGTTAAATATCCCCTCGTCGTCCCAGCCGTGTTCGTCATCGCCTATGAGTTTTCTTTGCGGGTCTGTGGAGAGCGTGGTTTTGCCCGTGCCTGAAAGTCCGAAAAACAGAGCCGTATCGCCGTCTGTGCCGACATTTGCGGAGCAGTGCATGGAGAGTTTATCTTCCAACGGAAGCCAGTAATTCATCATGGAAAAAATACCTTTTTTCATCTCTCCGCCGTACCATGTGCCTCCGATAACCGCGATATTGTCTTCTATATTGAAAATGACGAAAACATCGGAGTTCAACCCGTCTTTTTTATAATCCTCATTTACGCATCTGCAAGCGTTGTAAACCGTAAAATCAGGCTCAAAACCTGCCAATTCATTTTCGCTTGGGCGGATAAACATATTTTTCACAAAGTGCGCCTGCCATGCGACTTCCGTTACAAAGCGCACTTTTTTGCGGCTTTTGATGCTTGCGCCGCAATAGACATCTTCTATATAAATATCTTTATTTGAGAGTTGTTTTTTAGCCTTAGCCAAAAGTTTTTCGAAAAGCTCTTTTGTGATGGGCTTATTTACCGAACCCCATGCAATGTGTTCCTCTGAAGGACTTTGTTTGACAAAGTATTTATCTTTCGGGCTTCTGCCCGTGAAAATCCCCGTATCAACCGTAAACGCCCCAAGCGCAGTTACCGCGCCCTCATTGTTTTTTGTTTCATGTAAAAAAAATTCCCGATAGCTTAGATTGTAAAAAATTTTGCCCGTATTTTCTATGCCCATTTTTTTGATTTTATCTATGTCTAAACTCATCATTTCACCTTTAATTCATTGTTTTGGACGCTTTACTTCGGTAATTTGTCAAGCGATAAATTTTCAGAATTATAGACTATATTAAGTAGCATATTGCTTAATTTTTCGGAAAACATTTTTAAAAATTGAGAGTTTTTTATATTTTTATTTCGCGCATGGCGTGGAGTTTAGCATTTTTTGCATGTTGTTTGAAATTTTGAAAATCATTATCGACAAAACCGCACTATTGCATGCAGTTTTGTCTTTTATGTCTAATCTATCCGATAGCGCACAAAGCTCCGCCGCCCTCCACCGCCTGCCCCTGCGATACGAAAATTTTTACTACAACGCCGCTTTTTGGCGCGCTTATCTCTGTCTCCATTTTCATCGCTTCAAGCAAAAACAGTATCTGTCCCTCTTTGACGCTTTCGCCCTCTTTGACAAAAACTTTTGAAACGGAACCGGGCAGTTCAGCTTTCACTTTTAAGGCATTTGCATGCTCATCGCCGCCGCTTTTTGCTTCGGCTTTCGGCTCTTCTTTGGCAAGTTCGGAAGATTCTCCGCCGCTTGTTGGGATTTTTGTGATTTTGCCCGCATCTATCCCTTCGCCCTCAATGACTTGCACATCATACTTTTCGCCGTTCACTACGACCGTGTATGAGCCGACAGAACTTTTCACGCTTTGTACAACGGCGGCTTTCGGCTCTTCAGGAAGCGTCAAATTATGCTTGCGGACATTCACTTTCGCTTCGCCTTTCAAAAATGCCAACCCTTTTTCCTTACATGCCGCAACGATAAATATGTTCTCGTCCGTATCCTCAATACCCGCTTCTTCAAGCTGATGCCTTACATAAAGGACGGTTTTCGTGATATCTTTATCGGCTATATCCACAGGATCTTCTGTTGTCGTTGGCAGATTTAACTGCTCGGAGGCTATTTTTATAATCTCTTCGTTCGGCTTCACGGGAGTTTTGCCGAAATATCCCAAAACCATTCTGCCGTAACCGTCCGCTATTTTTTTCCATTTGCCGAACATGACATTATTAAAAGCCTGCTGGAAATAAAACTGCGAAACGGGAGTTACGCTTGTGCCGTATCCGCCAAGCTCCACTACTTCTCTCATGGCTCTTATGACTTCGGGGAATCTGTTTAAAATATTATTGTCTCTCATCATTTGAGTATTTGCCGTCAGTGCGCCTCCAGGCATCGGAGAAAACGGGATAAGCGGCAAAACCTGCGTAGCTTCGGGCGGAAAAAAGTAATCTTTCAAGCACTCTCTTAGCACCTCTTCATACTGCAATACCTTATCTATCTCAAGTCCGCCCAAATCATAATCTTTACCCTTTACGGCATGAAGCAGAGTCAAAATATCAGGCTGGCTCGTTCCGCCGCTAACAGGCGCTGCGGCTAAATCAATACCGTCCACGCCCGCTTCCAAAGCCGCCAAATAGCAAGCCACGCTAACTCCCGCCGTCTCATGCGTGTGAAGTCTTACATGAGTACCTTCGGGGAGCAGTCTTTTTGCCATTTTGATAGTTTCATACACTTTTTGCGGGCTTGATGTGCCGCTCGCGTCTTTGAAACAAACGCTGTCATACGGAATGCCCGTATCCAGTATCTCTCTTAAAGTCTTTTCGTAAAACGCGACATCATGAGCGCCCGTACAGCCCGGCGGCAGGTCCATCATCGTTACGACGACTTCATGTTTTAAGTCATGCTTTTTAATGCGTTTCGCACTGTAGCGGAGATTGTTCACATCATTTAAGGCGTCAAAATTTCTTATTGTTGTTGTGGAGTGCTTTTTGAACATTTTTGCATGCAAGTCTATAATCTCTCTGCTTCCCGTATCCAGCGTAACGGTATTTATCCCGCGCGCCAAAGTCTGAAGATTTGCGCCTGCGCCCGCAGCTTCTCTAAACTTGTCCATCATCGTAAAAGCGTCTTCGTTAAGATAAAAATACAAACTTTGAAATCTCGCCCCCCCGCCAAACTCAAAGTGATTTATACCCGCCATTCTCGCCGCGCTCACAGCAGGCAAAAAGTCGTCCATAAGTACTCTTGCGCCGAACACAGACTGAAAACCATCTCTAAAAGTCGTATCCATAATATCAATGAATTTTTTCGCCATCGGATTACCTTTGTTTTGATTTGTGCAGATTGACAGCCGCTATAATGGCGGCGCAAACGGCAGAGTTGAGAGAGCTTGAACTCTCGTCTTGAGATTTTTCAAGCGATGAAGAGCGCCTGACAATTTTTATTTGACAGTATAAAACCGCACTCAAAAGCACGATAAAAAGCAGCATTAACACAGTTGAGATGATGCCCAAATTACTCTCCTGAAACACATAATTTATTAATTATAAAGCAAAGCCTTTGATAGTTCGCTTTGTTTTTCGGCTGGATTTTGTTTTGTAAAAAAAATCTCCATTTTAGTTACCAAAATTAACACTTCAATCAACTTTATACTCTCGATGCAAAAAGAGTCTTGACGGATCTTGTACTATAGCGCCATGTTCGGATATGGCTTCATCGACAGTTACATATCGTTCGTTATAAAGCGGTTTGGAATATAGCACTTCATCATCATTTTTGATTTCAAATACCATCGTTTCATATACCAAAAGATTATCGTCTTTTTCAAAAAATTTGTGTCTGATTTTCATGCTTATCGTAGATACAAGATATGATTTGCCATTTACGGCGATAATGTTTTTAAGCTCTATTTTTTTCACAAATTTCCTTTCATGGAGATGAAATTCTACCATAAAGGATAAAATCTATACTTAAAAAGCAAAAGCAATATAAAAATGCGGAAGTAAAATTTTAAAAAAAGGGCAGACAAAAGCTTGCCTGCCCAAAAGAGTTTAAACAGCCTCTTCGTCTTCCTCGCCTGTTCTTATTCTCACAACTCCCGCGATATCGGAGATAAATATTTTACCGTCTCCAACTTTGCCCGTTCTCGCGCTTTTTATAACCGCATCTACGGTTTTTTTAACCGCTTCGTCTTTGACAATAACCTCTATTTTGATTTTCGGCAGAAAATCCACGACATACTCTGCGCCTCTGTAGAGTTCGGAGTGTCCCTGCTGCCTGCCGTAACCTTTGACTTCCGTAACCGTCATACCCGTTATTTCAAGCTCATTGAGCGCCTCTTTGACATCGTCTAACTTAAACGGTCTGATAACTGCTTCTATTCGTTTCATTTTTCAATTCCTTATCTTAAATTGAAGGCTCTCTCGCCATGTTCTGTCTCATCCAAGCCCTGGGATTCTATTTCGGCGCTGACTCTTGCTCCGCCCGTGATTAGAGACGCAACTTTGAATACTATAGCCGTTACTATTGCCGTATAAATAATGGTAACCACAACGCCTTCTATCTGAGTGATAACCTGTCCCGGGTTGCCATACAATAAACCCGTGCCTGCTTCATTGATAGCAGGATTTGCAAAGATACCTGTCGCTATCGCGCCCCAGATACCGGAGATGGCATGTACTCCAAAAACATCAAGCGAATCGTCATATTTTAAAGCTTTTTTCAATGAATTTACAGCGTAAAACGAAAGTGCGCCTGCACCCAAACCTATCACCAATGCGCCCAAAGTATCAACAAATCCAGCCGCAGGAGTGATGCCTACAAGTCCTGCTACGATACCTGATGCGATACCGATAAGCGTAAATTTTTTATATGTGATATATTCTATTAACATCCATGCCAAAGCTGCCGCCGAAGCCGCGATATTTGTTACCAAAACGGCGTTTGACGCTATGCCGTCTGCGGCTAACTGGCTTCCGCCGTTAAATCCGAACCAGCCAAACCAGAGCAAAACCGCGCCAAGTAGCGTGAATGAAACTGATGAAGGGAATATCGGTTTGCCGTAATCTGCGCGTTTGCCGAGCAGCAATACTATAACAAGCCCTGCAACGCCTGCATTGATATGTACGACCGTACCGCCCGCAAAGTCAAGCACTCCATCGCTTCCCAAAAAGCCGCCGCCCCATACCCAGTGGCAGATAGGCGCATAAACGGCTATTATCCATATAACGCTGAAAATCAGCCATGTGCTGAATTTCAACCTTTCAATAGGCGCACCGCTTACAAGAGCTAAGGTAATACCCGCAAAAGTCATTTGGAAAGTTGCAAAAAGTATCGTTGGAATAGTTCTTCCGTCAAGGTCGCCTACCGCGATATTTTTGAGGAAAAATCCGTCAAATCCTATCAGTCCTCCTATATCCGCCCCAAATGCCAAAGAGTAGCCTACTACTACCCAGACAAGTCCTGCTACTATATAGCCTCCCACGCTCATCGCCATTGTATTCAAAAGGTTTTTTGAGCGCGACATGCCTCCGTAAAAGAGCGCCAATCCCGCAGGCGTCATAAGCATGACAAGTGTAGTCGCAACTATGATCCATGCCGTATCGCCCGTATTTAACACGGCTTCCACAGCAGCTTCCGCAGCCTCTTCTTCTTGTGCCGCCAAAACAGCCGGCAGCGTTAAGAGAGAAACTATTTTTTTTCTCATCTGAACTCCTTTAAAAATGATTTGATGAAATATTAGCATTTGAGATTTGTCTTTTTATGCAAGGGTATGATTAATTTTTAACCATTCTTTGAAGAATCGTCTTATTTAACAGTAGTTATCTGCTTTAAGTTTGAATTATTGTTACTTGGAATAAAATAAACAAATATTAATTTTACCAGATTTTTGCGGACGGGAGAATCTTAAAAAATAGCTTTTAATAAACTTAAATGGTAACATTTTAGTTTATATTGTAATATATTTAAATAGCGCGATTTTATTGTATTTTATGTTCATATCAAAATAACTCCTAAAAAACATATTTTTTATAATACTTTAATTTATTAAGTAATAAAATTAGTTGATTTGATGTTTTGAGCATTAGAGTTTGTTTGAAGATTTAATTTAATTTGAAAGGAGGATGTATGAACAAGTACATCAAGCTTGCGATACCGTTTGCAGTTGGTATCGTTGTTTATCTCATAGGATGCTTTGCGATAGATTTTGCAGACAAAGCCGTTATCGGCGGCGAGCCGCAGCTAACTCACGCTATCTGGATATACCTTAGTATATTCATAGGCGTTATAGTCGGGCTTATTTTGGAGCCGATTCCGCCCGCGCTTGTTGGACTTATCGGCGTTGCCATAGCGGTATTTTTCAAAGTAGGTCCTGCCAAATCGGGCGATCCAGAAGCTGTCATAAGCAGCGGAAGCGCTATAAATTGGGGGTTAACAGGTTTTTCAAATTCTACCGTTTGGCTCATTTTCGCGGCTTTTGCTATCGGACTTGGGTATCAGCAAAGCGGTCTTGGAAGAAGGCTGGCTCTTGCTCTTGTGCAAAAACTCGGCAAATCAACGCTTGGGCTTGGATACGCGATAGCCCTTACAGACGGTATTTTAGCTCCTTTTATTCCGAGCAATACAGCGCGGAGCGGCGGCGTTATCTATCCGATAGTAAGTTCAATTCCTCCCATGTTTGACTCATATCCTGATAAAAATCCGCGCAAAATAGGCTCTTATGTCATGTGGGTTTCGCTGGCTATTACTTGCGTAACAAGCTCCATGTTTTTAACGGGTTTGGCTCCGAATTTGCTTGCCGTAACCACAGCGGCAAAATCAGGCGTTGCAGAGATAAGCTGGCTTAACTGGTTTATAGCATTTTTGCCTGCTGGTATATTGTTATTTATTTTAACGCCTCTGCTTTGCTACATTATCTATCCGCCGGAAGCCAAAGGTTCGTCCGAAGTCGTTACATGGGCGAAAGACGAGTACACAAAACTTGGTTTGATAACTTCAAGAGAAAAATGGATGATAGGCATATCCGTGTTTGCTCTTGTGTTTTGGATACTCTCTTCGGTAGATGCCGTAAAGGGGAGTTTCATAGAAATTAATGCTACAACAACGGCGGTATTTGTCATCATTTTTATGCTTGCGGCTAAAATCATCTCATGGAATGATTTTTTGAGCAACAAACCCGCATGGAATGTTTTGACATGGTTTGCCACTTTGGTCGCTTTGGCGGAAGGCTTGAAAAATGTGGGCTTTTTGGGCTGGTTTTCCGAAATACTTAAAGCGTATCTTGTCGGTTTCTCGCCTATGGCGGCTATTTTGGGGTTGGTATTGGCGTTTTATCTATTGCACTACTTTTTTGCTTCAACCACTGCTCATGTTACGGCGCTGCTTGTACTCTTTATCGTAATGGCGCAGGCAATTGAGGGCGTAAATGTCTATCTTGTAACCGTTCTTATGATGCTCTCTTTGGGTATCATGGGTATCATCACTCCGTACGGTACGGGACCTTCGCCTGTCTATTTTGGTTCAGGATACATAAAGGGTGCGGATTTCTGGAGGCTTGGAACGATATTTGGGCTTATATTCCTTGTAGTGTTTCTCATTATAGAGGTTCCATGGGTTCTGTATGTAGTAGGAGATATGATAACTCCGGCTGCAGCTGTCGCGCCTTAAAAACATTAAACTCTGCCTGAAAACGGCAGAGTTTTTGTTTTTTTACAGCTTTATATGAAAACATCAAAACGAAAATCAGACACAAAGCAAGCCTTTAATTTATCAACATACATTATTGCATACATGGACAATAAAAAAGAGCGATTATTTCCATTGCGAGCGAAGTGCAGCAATCCAAAAAAGAATATTTACAAACAAACAAAGACAATATAAAAAGAATTGACATTTTATAATTCTCTTTTATTTTTTTCGCATTTTTATATTTTAGAATTATTAGTTTGGATTCCCGCCTGCGCGGGAATGACGAAAAGTGACGCGGGAATGACGGAAGGGGTGGATTCCCGCCTTCCCTTACGATATGCGTTTTCTGCGAAAACTTGTCGTTCGGTCGCGGGTATGACATAAATAGTTGCCATTACGCTACAAGCTGACAAAATTACTCAAATTCTCTCCGTCATTCCCGCGCAGGCGGGAATCCAAAAGAGTATTTATAAACAAATAAAGACAATATAAAAAGAATTGACATTTTATAACTCTCTTTTATTTTTTTTATATTTTAGAATTATTAGTTTGGATTCCCGCCTGCGCGGGAATGACATAGGGGAGCGTGCGGGAATGACGAAAAGTGACGAGGGAATGACGGAAGGGGTGGATTCCCGCCTTCCCTCACGATATGCGTTTTCTGCGAAAACTTGTCGTTCGGTCGCGGGAATGACGAAAAGTGACGCAGGAATGACAGAGAACGAAAGCTTAATTTCATACTTCGTCAGATCACAATAACAAAAAAGGCAGGCTTTTGCAATAACAAAAGGTTTTTATCTCATGAATTGTTTTGTCAGGGCGCAATAACAAAAAGATAAATCCAAGAAATATTACTCAGTTTTTCAATTGAAAAACTTATGATATTGATGATTTATATCAATTTCAGTTTTTTTCGGATATAATTCGCCCAATCTATTTTAAACCAAAAGGAGTTTCCCATGTCGGTTGTCATAACCCATTCCCATTTATCTGACAAACTCTCCAAGACAAATTCTTTTGTTTCAGACAATTCTCATTTGTCTTTTACAAACAGGATAGACTCTTTATTGTCCGAGAAGTTATTTCAGACAAATAAAACAAATTTAAAGTCGTCTGACAATTCGTTTCAGACTAATCCTATTGTTTCAAACTTATTTAAGTTCAAAGCTCTTCTCCCTCTCTCTATTAATAGCTTAATAAAACTCTTAGTTTTATTGATTGTTCCGTTTTTCTTAATCAACTGCGGAGGAGGCGGAGGTTCGTCAAACAGTAATACAACCGTTACGACAAACGCCGTAACCCCAACTATCACCGTTCAGCCGATAGATGCAATATACACTGAGGGAGATACTCCAACGCCTCTTAGCGTAACGGCATCAGTAACTGACGGAGGAACACTCTCATATCAATGGTACAGTAATACCGTAAACTCCAATACTAACGGAGATTTAATATCGGGAGCAGCACAAAGTACTTATACTCCCTCAACGACAAATGCAGGAACTTTGTATTACTATGTCATAGTTACTAATACAAACAATAATGTCAATGGCAATAAAACAGCAGGCATTACAAGCAGTACTGCCCAGATTACGGTTGAAGCTCCTGTAATTACTCACCTTATAAACTTTTATGATGAAAACCTTGACTTCATAGAAGCTATACCTGTTAACGAGGGCATAATAAACCCCTCAGATATAAAATCAGGCTCATGGTACAAAGCAGGCGATGATACTGTATTGACAAACCACAATCTAACCGAAAGCATTATTCTTTACGCAGCTTCTAATGTTACGGAGATAACAGACCAAACAGGCTTAGACAATATCAGAAACAACCTCTCAGGCAAATATATACTCATGAACGATATAAACCTTAACGAGACAGAGGCTGGATTTGAGAGTACGGGGTGGAATGCTATAGGGAACAATACTGCCGCTTATCGTTTTAATGGTACCATTAACGGTAACGGATATAAGATAACTAACTTGTGGATAAGTAAAACGACTAATTATCAAGGACTATTCGGATATATCAGCAATGCGCAGATAAGAAATCTCGGAGTGGAAATAGCGGAGGGTAAAAGCGTAAACGGAGGCTCTTATACGGGCGGCATCGCGGGATATGTGCTTAGCAGTAATATATCAAATGTCTATGTAATAGGAAGTATCAACGGCTCTGGAATTTCCAGAGGCGGCATCGCGGGATATTTCAGCAACAGCACGATAATAGATAGTCATGTAATAGGAAACATTCATAGCAGCAAGACCGGTGAAGCTCGTATGGGCGGCATCGTAGGAAGAGTTGCCGGAGGCAGCAACGCGATAATCAACAGTTATTTTATCGGAAATATCAGCGGAACGGGTAACTATTTTGGAGGTATCGCGGGAAGCGTAGAAAGCGGTTCCATAGCCGACAGCCATGCAATAGTAAATATAAATATGACTGGACAAACTATAGGCGGTATTGTCGGGACATTGACCAGTTCTTCCGTTGTGGATAATAGTTATGTAATAGGCAATATAAGCGGAAACGCAACCAGTGGTAGCTATAACTATGGCTATGTAGGCGGCATCGTAGGGAGTTTGAGCAGTTACTCGAATATAACCAACAGTTATATGACAGGAGAGATTAGCAGTAGCGCTTATGCAGGCGGTATCGCAGGACAAGTTGGCAGTTATTCTATTATAGCCAGCAGTTATTCGACGGCAAATGTCAACGGAACCGAAAGACTGGGCGGTATCGCGGGATATGTTTACACCAACAATGCTACCATAATCAACGCTTACGCAACGGGAAACATTAGCGGAACAGGCAACTATGTCGGCGGTATCTCGGGATATATTTTTAACGCGGCTGCCATAGTCAACACTTATACGACAGGAAGCGTTAGCGGAACAGATCAAGTCGGCGGTATCGCGGGACTTATTGCAAATGTCGGCGGTGTATCCGTTGTCCAGAACAATGCCGCTATAAATCCGTCTGTAAACGGAGCGACTAATACAAACCGCATAGCAGGCGTTATCAACGCTAATACGGTTTCAAACAATTTCGCACTGAATACCATGAGCGTAACAGGCACAGTAAACGGCGCTGTGGGAACGGATAAAACCATAGGGCAGTTTAAAACCAAATCAACTTATAGCGATGACATAAACGGCGACGGCAACGGCGGTCTTGGCTGGTCTTTCGGAGATAACGACACAAGCCCATGGAAAATAGACGCCAACAAAAACAACGGCTTACCGTATCTATATTGGCAGGAGTTGTAAGAGCATCTGAAAGCAGTTTGGAGTTGAATTTATATCTTTGACTTCTCTTTTTTAAGAGTTGTCATTGGAAAATACCAATTTGGAGTTGAGTAATTCAACTCCAAATCTCTGTTTGTTTGTGAACTTTCCATCATTCCCGCGCGAGCATGACAAATAAAATTATGTATTTATTATGCCATTCCCGCATGACAAGTGAAATACATGTATCCCTTTGTCATTCCCGCGCCTCATGAGAAGTGAGGAAATTCATTCCTCCGTCATTCCCGCGTTCCTTATGTCATTCCCGCGCAGGCGGGAATCTATATTATTACAACAAAAAGGCTGTCGCCAATAATAAGATGAAATAATTTTTATTTATTAGTTTGGATTCCCGTTTTCACGGGAATGACATAGAGGGTCGCGGGAATGACGAAAAGGAGTGTCATACATTTTGCTTGTCGTTATATCGCGGGAATTACCTCTCTATGTCATTCCCGCTTTCTCTCCGTCCTTCTCTATGTCATTCCATCGTCTCCTTCCGTCATTCCCGCGCGAGCAAAAAGTTTTCGCAGAAAACGATATTTGCGAGGAATGCGGAAATCCAAAAAGAAATTTAAGAAAGCGGCGCAATTCCGTCATTCCCGCGTAGGCGGGAATCTATTCTTTTTACTTCAATGTTTTAAAATCCAAAAAATGAAAAAATGAAATGTTTTAATTTTTTTGCCATTTTTTGTTTTTCTTTTGGATTCCCGCCTGCGCGGGAATGACGGAAGGTTTGGATTCCCGCTTTCCCTCACGATATGCGTTTTCTGCGAAAATTTGTCGTTCGGGCGCGGGAATGACGGAATGGAGTGTCATACATTTTGCTTGTCGTTATATCGCGGGAATGACGGAAATGGTTGTCATTGCGCCCCTTGGGAAGGTTGGCGATTGCCAGACATGTCAGTAATGTATGACATAAATGGTTGTCATTACAAAAACGCGGCAATCCAAAAAAATACAACAATAGTTTAAATATTTAAGTTTGTTTTGCTCTGATAATTTCTGCGATTAATTCTAACGGGTGTTTAAATTTCACTTCCGCGCCGCTTTTATCTATGGCGTTTGTTAGCTGCATTCTGCATGCGCCGCACTCTGCGCTGAGGATTTTCGCGCCGGTCTCTTTTATCATCTCTATTTTCGGTTTTACCGCCATTTTTGCCAATTCAAATTTTTCACTCTGCATTGTTACGCCGCCAAATCCGCAGCACTGCGCAGGGTCGCTCATCTCGGACAGTTCGTAATTTTCAGCCAAAAGCGCGCGCGGCTCTTTGAATATTTTCAAAACTTTTCTCGCATGGCATGGGTCATGATAGGTGATGCGCTCTTTTTGGGTGATATTTAGGCTTTTCAGATATTCCAAAAGATTCGTCTTTTTATAAAGCCATTCGCTTGCCATAAAAACTTTCGCGGTTATTTTTTTTATGCGTTTTGCCATTTCAATATCTTCGGACATAAACCGCTCCCAATCCTCTTTTATCATCGCCGCGCAAGTGGCTTCGGGAATGATAATAGCGTCCACGGCGTCCAAAAAAGTCTCAAAATATTCAACATTTGCCCGTATAAGCGTATCCACTGTTTTAAAATCTCCCGTGAAAAACGCGCTCGCGCCGCAGCAGCGCTGTTTTTTGGGCAGCAGTACATTGATTTTTAAAGCTTTTAAGATTTCAAGCAGACTTTCGGCTGTTTTTGTATAATGATAATTTGAAAAACAGCCCGCAAATACGGCGGCTTTCAAACTTTTATCGGGGGCGTTTTGTATAAACTGCTCATGAGAGTTTAAAAAACTTTTTTTATTTAAAATCGGAAATACTCTTTTATTTATATACGGCAGCCAAAACCGCGCTCTCATGGACTGCGCTTCGCGGTCAATCTTAAATAAAAGAGGCAGAAAATATGCCCCCAAAGAGAGTGAAAAATCCATCATTTTTCTATGTCTTAACAGAAAAAAATAGGCTCTTTTGAACCATGCAATGCCAAATTTCTCCGCAATATCGCGGCGGATATTTTCTATGGCTATATCCGTTGGCAGCGAAGTCGGGCAAATACTCACGCATGTAGTGCATAAAAAACACTTTTCAAATATATCTTTAGCGTTTTTATCCAATTCCAATTCGCCCCTTTGATACGCTCCCGCAAGTTCTAAAAAGCCGCGCGGAGAGGTAACTTCGTCAGCGTTTATTTGATGAATCGTACAACTTGGAATACATTTGCCGCATTTTACGCATGCTTCGCTTGTCTTTGTAAAATCAAAATTCATACTGTTTTACTGAAGCGGCGCAGCTGCGTCTTTTTTAGGCATGCGTCAAAACTCATACAGATATTGCGTATAAGCAGCGTTCCCGTGTCGCTGACGCGCAAAAAATCTCTCTCAAACGATACAAGTCCTTCGTCCATGAAGACCTGAAGCTCTTTAATGTCATCTTTGAAATAGTCAAAAAAATCTATATGAAAACGCTTGGCAATATTTGCGGTATTTAACTTAAAATTACTCATTATCTCCATAATAACGGCTTTTCTGATTACATCGTCATCACTCAAATGAAGCCCTCTCATGACAGGCAGTTTTTCCGCGTCAATTGCCGCTTCGTATTCGCTCATCTCTCTGAAATTTTGCACATAATGCTTTTCGCCCTCCCCGATACTCGTAAGTCCTATGCCTATCAAATCCGCGCCGCCTTTTGTCGTGTAGCCTTGAAAATTGCGGTGCAATTCGCCTTTTTCTATCGCCAAAAAAAGCTCATCCGTAGGCTTTGCAAAGTGATCCATGCCTATCATTTTATAACCGCTTGAACTTAAAAAATCAATCGTATGCCGCATAATGGCAAGTTTTTCCTTGGGGCTTGGCAAAGTTGTTTCGTCAAATTTACGCATGGTTTTTTTCATCCACGGCACATGCGCGTAATTAAAAACCGCGTATCTGTCAATATCAAGTTCCAAAGATTTTTCCAAAGTTTTGCTAAAACTCTCCAGATTTTGGTACGGAAGCCCGTAAATCAAATCCATATTGATAGATGTTATGCCTGCATTTCTGGCAATATCCACAGCGTTTTTTGTAATATCAAAAGGCTGTATGCGGTGTACTTCGCGCTGAACTTTCTCGTCAAAATCCTGCACGCCGAAACTGATGCGGTTAAAGCCGTTTGAGGTCAAAACGCTCATGTGTTCAGGCTTTAAAAAGCGCGGGTCTGTCTCGCAGCTTATCTCGGCGTCTTGTGATATATTTGGAAATGTCCGCCAAATAGCTTTGATAATTCTTTCCAGCTGCGCCGCATCAAAAAAAGTAGGCGTTCCGCCGCCAAAATGCAATTGCAAAACCTCTCTTGAACAGTCAAGCGAACGCGAGAGTATCCGCATCTCTTTTTCAAGATAATCTATATATCGCTCTTTTTTCTCCTCTTTGCTCGTAAATACGACATTACAGCCGCAAAAATAACAGGCTGAGCGGCAAAAAGGCATGTGAAAATATAATGAGAGTTTCTTGTTTTTATCCTGCGGCTTGAGTATCGCCTCATAGTCAAGCGCGGTAAAGCTTTCGTTAAATTCAGGCGCTGTCGGATAACTCGTATAACGGGGTCCGGGCTTTGAATACTTCGCAAACTGTTCAAAATCTATCATCAATTTTCCTGACGAAGTATGTCATGTTGAGTTATATCGTAAAGCCCTTTTAAGTCCACAAATAGCGAAGGGTGCTTTTTTTTGATGTTTGAAACAAGCTTTTCTATATCCAGTTTCACAGCCTGCGCATTTTGGCTTGTTTTTGCCATATTTTTTATCTCGTCCATAGCCACGACCCAAACATCGCCGAAATCAACAGGCAAATGTTTCCATATCGTTTTTTCAAGTTTGAGTTCAAAATTCTCTTGTCCCAAACCCTTTAAATTTTCTACCATTTTTGTAAGCGTATCCAGCGAAACAAGCGCGTGGATTTTTTTCTTTTCATCTATCACAAACCATGGCTCTTTTGCTCCCCAGCTGCCGCTTTTAAGGCTGAGCGATTTTATGTCGGGATTGTCCGTAAGTTCTACTTCAAGTATTGTTTTGCCGTCTTCGTTTTCTATGCCTATTTTTTTTGAAAGCTTATCTATTTTGTCATAAACTGTTATTTCGTTTCCATTTTCCATAAATTCTCCTGTTTTATCGTTGTCTGTCCAGCCAAACCATGACCGCTTTTTGCACATGAAGCCTGTTTTCGGCTTCGTCAAATATCTCGTTTGCATGCGCTTCAAAAACCTCATCGCTTACTTCGTAGCCTCTATAAGCGGGCAAACAATGCAAAAACATTGCATTTTTTTGCGCTAAAGCCATCATTTTATCATCAATCATAAAGCCTTGAAAATCGCTCTGCCGTTTTGCTTTTTCGCTCTCCTGCCCCATGGAAACCCATGTATCGGTTGTAACGACAGAGGCGTTTTTTACGGCGTTTTTTGGCTTTTCGCAGACGAGGATTTTCGCGCCGCTTTTTTTTGCAAACTCATGCGCATCGTTTAAAACCTGTTCGTTTACTTCGTAGCCTTTGGGCGAGCAGATGCGCAGTTCAAAGCCGATTTTGGAGGCAAGCATGAGCCATGAATGAGCGATATTGTTGCCGTCTCCGACATACGCCGCGATTAAGTTTTTGTCCTTGCCATGTTCGCAGATAGTCATATAATCCGCCAAAAGCTGCATCGGGTGGTATCTGTCGCTAAGTCCGCTTATCAAAGGAATAGTTGAGTACTTTGCAAACTCTTCTATCCTCTCCTGCCCGAAAGTTCTTATCATCGCCATATCAACCATGCGGCTCAAAACTCTCGCCGTATCTTTCAGCGGCTCTCCGCGTCCAAGCTGTATATCGTCAGACGACAAAAACAGCCCCTTGCCGCCAAGCTGATGAATGCCCACTTCAAAGCTTACACGCGTTCTTGTGGAACTTTTTTCAAAAATCATGCCAAGAACTTTATCTTTCATGTAAGGCTTGAATTTGCCTTTTTTGGCTCTTTTTTTTATCTTAACAGCCAAAGAGATAATGTCCAAAATCTCCTCTTTACTAAAATCTCTTAACGTTAAAAAATGCCTCATAAATTTCTCCCGTTTTGTAAAAGCCGCGCTACCTCTTTGGCGTGATAGCTTATAATTATATCTGCGCCCGCTCTTTTAAAACTAAGCATAGTCTCCATCAAAATCCTGTCATAATCAACCACTCCCGCTTTTGCGGCAAATTTCAGCATGGAGTATTCGCCGCTTACATTATAAACGCAAAGCGGCAAAAGCGAGGCGTTTTTTATCTCGCGCACAATATCAAGATATGCCAAAGCAGGCTTTACCATCAATATATCCGCTCCCTGCGCTTCGTCTTCCAATGACTCTGCCAACGCTTCGCGCCTGTTTGCAGGATTCATTTGGTAAGTTTTCCTGTCGCCAAAATTCGGAGACGACTCCGCCGCTTCGCGAAACGGTCCGTAATATGCGCTTGCAAATTTTGTAGAGTAACTCATGATGGGAAGATTGACAAATCCCTCATTATCTAACGCTTCTCTTATCGTTTTCACCACTCCGTCCATCATTCCGCTCGGCGCTATCATATCCGCTCCCGCATTTGCATGGACAAGAGCTTGGCGTGCGGTAATTTCCAGCGTCGCGTCATTATCAACGCTTTCATGTTCCACATCCAAAATACCGCAGTGTCCGTGGTCTGTGTATTCGCAAAAACAAAGGTCGGTTATTACAAGCATATTTTGTCCGAACTGTTTTTTTATCGCCTTTAAAGCTTTTGCTATAATGCCCTCATCGCTCAAAGCGTCGCTTCCTATGCTGTCTTTGATTTCAGGTATGCCAAAGAGGATAATCTTATTTATGCCAAGTTCCAAAAGCTCTTCGCACTCCTTCAACGCCTCGTCTATGCTCATTTGAAAAATATCAGGCATAGAAGCTATCTCTTTTCTTTCGCCTCTGCCTTCTTTGATAAACAGCGGATAGATAAACTCTTTTATATCAACTCTCGTCTCTTGCGCCAACTCTCTTAGCGTCTTATTTGCGCGCACTCTTCTAAATCTTTTAAACATTGTTCTCTTTTTCCTCTTGCTGCTCTTCGTACCACTTCACATTTCTTGTCATAAACATGATAAGCGCGAGCGCGGCAAAAAGTCCGATAGAGCCGTATAGCAGCGCCATGTCTTGAAGCTGAAGCAGGATATATAAATATCCATATAAAAATGACAGCGACAATGCGATAATACCGATGCTTTTTGCGCTCATATTTTTATCTATGCCAAATTTCGCGTAAGCCGTGATGAGCGATATAACCGCGGCGGCAGATAGGATATACGACCATGAGAAATTTATAAATTCGGATATGGAGATAAGCAGCGTATAGAAAATAACCATCGCAAAGCCTACCAAAAGATACTGCACGGGGTGTATCGGACGGCGGTTTGCCAGCTCAAACACAAAGCATATTATAAATGTCAAAGCGATAAAAAGTATGCCGTATTTTTGGGCGCGCTCCGCACTTCGGTAATTATCCACAGGTATCAAAAATGTCGTTTGAAACTGCGCGTGCGAGAGGTCTTTGCCGTCAAATATAGAAGGCACGCCGCTTGAAAGATAGTTAATATCCCATGAAGCTTCAAAACCTTTATCGGTTATGTTTTTCATATCGGGCAAAAAAGCTCCTGCAAAATTCGGATTTGCCCAATCCGAACTCATACGAAATCTGTTTTTTTTCGCAAGCGGCACAAAACTGATGCTCTCGCTGCCTTTGATGCTGAATTTTAGCTCAAATGTTCCGCCGCCTTTTGTAAAATTCACATTGGAAGCAAGAGATTTCAATGATATTTCGGGATTATATCTGTAATCTCCGCTTCTTTGGACAGGAACAATCCTTAAAGTATTTTTGCCGCTTGGCTCAAATCCCTGCTCCTTTTCATTCCAAACAAGAACAGGCTCGGAAATACCCTTAACGTCTTTTGTCTCCAAAGTGATAAACGCATTTTGTGCATTAGCAAGATATGCTTTATCCAGCGCTTCAAAAGAGCCTTTCATGACAATATCCGCGCTGAATACGGGAACTTCAAAAATACCTATATATCTAATCTGCGAATTTATCTTCACGCCAACATCCAAATTCTGCGGCGCAAATTTGATATAAGCCGTTCTGGCGGTTACTTTTTGTATCGTTTTATTGTCTTGAAATGTTTCCGTAACCTCGTTATAGGTATAAGGCACATTTAAAATCGGCGCGGCTAAAATGACTTGGCTGCCCCATGAATCCATGATTTTTGAAACCGCTTCATCGTTATATCTGCTTCTGTCGCTAATGATGCTGTCCACAAAAAGCAAAGGGATAAGCATCAAAAGTATCAAAACCGCTATGGTTATCGTCTTAAACAGTATCGCCTTGTTGATAGTTTTTTTCATTTGAAAAAGCCTCTCCTTGCATGAAAATAAAAGAACATATTTTATCATAAAAAAATAAAAGACAGTTTCATGAACGCATAAGTCTTTGTGTTTATTTAAAAAAACAGCAGCGAAAATGAATGCGGAATTTTTATAAATTTAATTAAATACTAAGATTAATAATACCAAAAGAACGCTACTTATAAATAAAAATCGTATGATATTCTATTTGACAATATCAAAATTTTCTTATATAATTTTGCCGTATCAAGTCAAAAACAAGGTGAAAAATGTTGTCAGATCAAAGTAAAAGATTTTCATCAAAATCAGCAAGAGAGAGGATATTTGAAACGGCGGTAAAAATGTTTGCCAACCGCGAACTTTCCAGCATAACCGTCAAAGAGATTGCTGCGCAGGCCGATGTCAGCATCAATATCGTGAATCGTCATTTCGGCTCAAAAGAGCTTTTGTACGCGAATATCATGGAGTGCATCGCAGTAATGCTTCAATCATCGCTTATATCGTTTCAGACGCGCTATTACAGCGCAAAACAGTCGTTTAGATACACAACCGACGAAGAGTACCGCGAATTTTTAATATTTTGGTTTGAAAAATTCATAAAAGTGAGCGCGAAAGCGATACTTGAAGAGATAAAAATAAATAACTTCATGCATAAGATTATTTTTAAGGAGTACATGAGTCCTACGGAAGGGTTTGACATATTGTATAACAAATTTTTAAAGCAGTGGTTTGACCAGTTTGACGAGTTTGTTTTCGGTATCGCGGACGATAAAAACGTATATAAAAACCGCATTCGTACGCACGCGCTTTATGGGCAGATATTAATTTTTACGATTGGTTATACGACATTTGCTTTGAGGACGGGCTTAAAGGAAAATATTAAAAACGAGACGATAGACGATATAGCGGAAGTGGTCATGGAGCATACGCGCCATATCATTGACGGCATCAGTTAAATTTGTAAGCCTTTTATTGTAAAATAGCAAAAACAAAAGAGGGCGGAGTTGCGCTGTATATTATGTGAAAAATTGAGTTTTAAGGGGATTTGCGGCAAATGCGCAAAAAAACTTTTGAGCGAACAAAAACATACGCGCATTTTAGAGGGCGGACTAAAAGTTTATAGCTTTTTCGGATATTCGGGCATAACGCCGATTTTACATGTGAAGCACCGTTTTTGGGGGCATAGGATTTTAAAACAGATAGCCTCTTATACATTCGGCAAATTCGCGAAAGAGTTTGAATTTGGCGAAAAAGTCGCCGCTGTCGGGGTTGATGATAAATCTAACGGCGCTTACTCTCATACCGCCGTTTTAGCTCATGCGTTAAAATCGCCCTCCATTACGCCCGTTTACGGTGTACTAAGGGCTAAAAACGCCGTTACATACAGCGGGCAAAGCTATGAATTCCGCCGCAAAAATCCGCGCCGTTTTATTATCTCCAAAAAGATAAAAAAATTTAAATACGCCATTTTAATTGACGATGTGGTAACCAGCGGATTTACATTGAGAGAAGCCAAAGATACACTTGCAAAAGAGGGCGTAGAGACGCTTTTCGCACTTGTTTTGGCAGATGCAAAAGAGTAACGATCGGGGATTTTTGCATTTAACCAAGCCCGAGTTTTTCCCGCAAATCAAATCCAAAAAAGGCATATATTTTTGTCATGCAGAAAGCGGCTTTCATCATTGCAAATTAACAAACCTTTTTTCTCACATGCGAAATGTTGAAACAATTTCATTTTCATTGCAAATTGAAGCGCGGTAATCCGAAGTTTTAACGCCAAAAAGCATCGCGCAAAAATAGATAATTATTCATATTAATTTTTATTTATAAACGCAAAGAGCATTACAAAGCCAAGCAAAAAAATGCGGCGGGCGGCGAAATTTTCCGCCGCATGAAGGGTTGTGAAACCAAAAATTTTCAGTACGCTTTTACGCCAAACAGCAGTGAAGCTATTTCGCTTTTTGTCTGCGCGGCAAGTTTTTTGCTCAATTTATCAATCAAATCAGGCTCTTTCCAAACGGGAGACTTTATCATCGCTATTTCCACAAGAGCGTTTTTTGCGTCCTCTATGCTTACCACTTCGTCTATCAATCCCACGCTCTTTGCTTTTGCGGCTATAAAAACTTTGGCATTGGCAAACTCGTTTATTTTTTCGCGCTCAAGCCCTCTTGCTTCCATGATGTCGTTTGTAAAAAGATCGTATATATCGTTTGTCAACTCCTGCAAACTCGCCCTCTCTTCCTTTGTCCACTCTCTCATGGAAGTTCCGGCTTCCTTAAAATCTCCCGCTTTTACGACCTGCTCGCTGACGCCTAATTTTTTCGTCAATTCTTCAATGTTGAGCGATTGCATGATAACGCCTATGGAGCCTATCATGGAACCCGGATTTGCTATGATATAGTTGGCATTTGCCGAAGCGTAATAACTTCCGCTCGCCATAGTTCCCGCCGCATACGCTACAACAGGCTTTTGTTCGGAAAGCCGTTTTACCGCCATAGATATTTCAAGGGAGGGAGCGACTGCGCCGCCCGGAGAATCCACAACCAGCAAAACTCCTCTGATATTTGGATTTTGCGAAGCTTTGTTGATGCTTTCCAAAATGGTATCGGACTCCAATATCACGCCTTTCAGATCTATCCTCATGAGATTGGCGTTGTTAACACTCGCGCTGTTTGAATAGGCAAAAAACAGAAAACATATCAAAAGAAAAATTATCGCCTTAAAATAGTTTTGTATAAAATCAAGTACATTTTTTATAAAACCGAACAGTCCGTTTTTTGGTTTTACCTGCGGCTCTTCCATGAAACCCCCTTAAAAATTAATAATGAAAATATAGCGAAAAATAGCTGATAAATCATAAAAGAGGCAATTTTTGCCGCTTATTTCGCGCGTTTTTGACGGCGGGCAAATAAATTTCACGATTTGATAATGCTCTTTTCGCGCACTTACATTAAAATATATATAAAAATATGCTAATATAACCATTCCGATTTTAATTTTTTTTTACAAAGGATTTGTTTTGCCCGAACCTCACTCGGTTTTGATGCTGATTGCCGCGATATTTCTTGTTCTTTTAAACGGTTTTTTTGTTTTGTCCGAATTTGCCATTGTCAAAGTCAGGCGCACAAGGCTTGAAGAGTTAGTAAAAAGCGGACGCGAAAATGCCAAACTCGCTTTTAAAATGTCAAACTCTCTTGATACATATTTGAGCGCAACGCAGCTTGGCATTACGCTGTCATCTTTGGCGCTTGGCTGGATAGGAGAGCCTGCGGTAGGAAAACTTATAGAAACTCCGATATTGAAATTTTTCCCTGAAAATTTAGCGCTTGTGCATACGATAAGCTTTGTTGTGGCGTTTACCTTGATAACTTTGGTACATGTAGTCATGGGCGAACTTGTCCCCAAATCCATAGCCATAGCAAAATCCGAAAAAGCCTCTTTGATTATAGCAAGACCTTTACAAATGTTTTGGGTGCTTTTTTATCCGTTTATTAAACTTTTTGACGTTTTAGCGGCGTTTTTTCTGAAACGAATCGGCATAAATCCGTCAAAAGAGCATGATCAGGGACACTCCGAAGAAGAGTTGAAATTAATCGTCAATGAGAGTTTAAACGCGGGCTTTATAGACTCCGTAGAAGGCGAGATAATAAAAAATGCCGTTGATTTTTCTGATACTGTGGCAAAAGAGGTCATGACGCCGCGAAAAGATATAGTCTGCCTTTATGCTGAGGATTCGTACGAAGAGAATATCAAAACGGTTTTGGAGACGAAACACACAAGATATCCATATTGCGATGACGGCAAAGACAATCCTCTTGGCATGATACATTTAAGGGATTTGTTGGAGAATGTTTTTTCCGAAAATCCTGTCAAAGACCTTACGAAACTGACGAGAAAAATTATGTTTGTGCCTGAAAATATGCCGATCTCCGATATATTGTCGCAGATGAATAAAGAACAGATACACACCGCGCTTGTTATAGACGAGTTTGGCGGTACGGCGGGACTTTTGACGATGGAAGATATTTTGGAAGAGATAATGGGCGATATTTCGGACGAGCATGACACAAAAAGCGAAGATTTTGTAAAGATTGATGAAAATACTTATGAATTTGACGGCATGATAGATATAGAGAGCGTGTGCGAAATACTGGACTTTGAGCTTGAAGACAGCGAAGAAGTTTTGACGCTTGGGGGAATGGTATTTAACGAGCTTGGACGCCCGCCGTTAGTTGGAGATATCGTGAAAAACGGTCCGTTTGAGTTTAAGGTTTTGGAAGTGGACGGCAATAGAATCAATAAAATTCTAAGCACAAAAATAGAAGAAAATTAGCGCTTTACATGTCAAAAATCAATATAGCGATTTTAAGTGCGATAGCGGTTTTGCTGTCAGGATGCGGAAGCGGACAGCCGAAGACTCCCGTGAAAGACGAACAGACAAAAGGAGTTTACAAGATTTACCGTCCAAATTATTTCAAGTATGACGCAAAAATGCAAAATGCTCTTTTTGACGCATGGTGCGAAAATGGGGCTTGCAAGCAAGCATATAAAAACAAAACGGGCGAAGTTACATATCTGCATATTACAAGCGGCAACAAATGTAAATTTCTTGACAGTGTTCTAAAAAATGATGAAGCGGCAGAGATTTCGAAACTAGAACAGCAAAAAGCGAGGGATTGTATGTTTATTAATGATAAATTAATGCACGACATATACTATAAATCAGGCGCCGCGTTGGTTGATTTTCAAAGAAACAAAAACGGCGACTTTATAAATTCGGAGTTTTTGACGCTTCAAGATGGGAAAGTCGTGGATAGAAAATTTATTGAAAATACAGAAACTATAATGTTTTACGATAAAAACGGCAATAAATTACTGGACAAAGCATATCAGAATATCTACTTTTACCCACAAACTTGCGATAAGGCGCTGGCTGTTGACGGATTGAAATACAAGACTTTGCGGATAGCTGCACAAGTAAAAAATGTAAAACCTCAAATCATTAATATTCCGATAGATAAAAATGTAGAAAAACTGCTTAAAACAAAATTTTATTTAGACAATAAAAATTCCTCCATTATCAAAATTTTTGCCCCATTCGGATACATGATAGAGTATGGCGAAAGTTTTATAGGCTCAGAACATTCTAAAAGAAAAATCAAAATTTACCGCTTCTTTGACGAAAACGGCAACGATGTATTTGAAAATATGGATTTAACAAGCGCCATAAAGATAAATGACAACCGTTTTTATGCGCAAACTGCCAATCAAATAAACGACAAAGAGTACAATGTAACAACATTTTTATACGATACAAAAAACAAAAAAGTTCTTTTTGAGACATCTTATATGAAACCTGATAATGTACTTGGCATACCCCAAAAGTATGACCTGTTGGCTGTTATCAAAAATGGCGAATCAGGACTTATAGACTTTGACGGAAATATCGTTATTGATTATCAAGACAAATACAATATTGTTACAGTTTACAAGGGTATTGCCGCCGCTGAGTATTATGACAAAAACAAGCGTCAGACAATGCTGCTTGACTTGAAGTTAAATCCGATAATAAAAGATGCAAGATGGGTTGATTTTCAAGATAATTTTATTATTGTGCATTTTACAAAAAGCAGGATAGTTGTTTTTGATTATTCTAAAAAAATGCTGTATGATTTGAAAGCAGACTCCATCAACTTTTATGATAAATTTTTTATCACAACGCTAAAAAATGAAAGCACGCTTTACGGCTACGACGGAAACAAACTGCTTGATAAAACTTATACTAATCTGACAAATATAGATAATGAACTGTTGTCTTACCGCATAAATGGCAAAACCGCGCTCATGGATATAAACGCCAAAAAGATAATCCCGCCTGTTTGCGACAGCATCAAGCAGGGTTTTTGCGAAACGATAGAGTGCGTAAATTTTTAATGCGCCGTCAAAATTTGTTTTTATTGACATAGCGTGTATGAGACAATATAGACTATAAATCATTAAATCCTTTTTCTATACTCTTTTTTATCTCATTTTCCCGTATTTTGTCGGCTATTTTTTTGGCTTTTTCAGCGTAATTTGCAGCTGTTTTAATTATTTTTCTATTTATTATTGTCATTCGGCAGTCAGTTATGTCTATACATACTCCGTCAATATCCGCATCGCCGCTTCTAACGCTCCAAAATGACGGCGTTAGAAGACGCCGCGTTTGATATTCTATATTTTCAACAACTTTATTATTTACTATCTTGTATCCATTGACATATGAAATGTATTCTTTGTCTGTTACGCTGTCCAATCCGTATTTGCTTTCAATGGTTTGCATGATAATATCATTATTATTGGAGCCGCTATACTTCGCGGTAACGGCATAAAGCATATTGTCAAAAAAGTGGTACTCTATGCCTGTCAGCTTTGCATCGCCTATTTGCAATTTATCGTCTTTTTTGACTGCTGATACGATTTTTGAAGTTTTATTGTCGTAAGTTATCGTATAATTGTCAAGCTTTTCTATACCGCCGCCGAATTTCATATCTCGAAAGCCTTCAATCGGCGCTTTTGGCGCACAACCGCTTAAAATAAAAGCCGCTAAAAAAAGTAAAAATATACTAATTTTTCTCATCTTTTTACTCCTGAAAAAATTCCGTCATTTTTGCGCGCCCGACAATCTCATTTGGCGATTGCAAAACAAAAGAGTATTATAAATTCTGTTTTTTTAATGCTTTGTAATACTTGACGGCGATACGGATAAATTTAATGTAAGGTTTGTTTGCGTATATAAAATACTGCGATAAATAGCGGAGAAAATCACTGAAAATTTGGCAGTAAAAACCCAAAAACGCGCCGCATAAAGGGAGTTTAATCTCCCTTTTTCTTGGTGTTTTTTACAACTCCATCAATTTTATTTTTAGCCAGTTCCCAAGCATGAAGTCCGAGTTTTTTGGCATCGCCCGCAAACTGTTTGGCTTTCGGCGCGGCGTCATTTGTAAAAGCGGTAACTTTTTCGCCTGTCTCTTTTTTTATCTCCGTAATTTTCTTGCCCGCTTTTTCTTTAAATTCTCTGAGCGTTTCATCTCTGAAAACTTCCATTTTTTCGCCGAAAACTTCCGCCGTTTCCGCGCTAAATCTTTTAAGTTTGGCGATATAGGTATTTTGTTCGGCGATAATTTCGCCCAAAATTTTAGCAGAAATATCCATGCTGCCCAATTGGCATCTCTTTAAAAGTTCTATAAAACTCTCCTCCATGTCAATGATACTGAGTTTATTCTCTTCGGATTTTTTCAAAAACTCTTTTATCTCGTCAGGCGCAAATTTCACATTTTTTTTAAATTTTTCCGAAGCTTTTATGATACCTTCTTTTGTGCCTTTCGCCGCGCCTTTCAGCACATAAAGCGCATTTGCATGGTCGCTGTCGGCTATATCGCATGCGGCTTCCAAAACCGTTGAAGCGATATCCAAAATCCTCTGCTTGACAAATTTTCCCTCGCTTATCGCATGATATGTCAAAAGCTTGCTTATCTCGCACACAGTGTCTTCTACGTCGCTGCCTTTTTCTATCGTAGTGATAAACGCCTCTTCCGCAGAGTCTTTGAGTATGCCCAAAAGCTCAATACTAAGCAGTTTTGCGTCATTTAACCCCTGCGTAATCTCCCCTTTTTCGTCATTATCGCCTTTGAGAGTTGTCAGAGCGTTTTCAATCGTATCGTAAATTTCAACGATAAAGTGTTTTATCTCCACGCTTTGGTTGTAGATGGCTTTTTCAAGCTGTTCGCGCTCGTAAATCATCTTGAAAAGATACTCTTTTTTGTCATAACTTGCGGCATTTGTGAGCGCGTCAATCACGCTTGAAATGGTTTTGGCATCTTTTAATTTCTCCTCTTTAAGTATCAGCGCAAAAAGTTCAAAAAGCTCTTTTATCGTGATTTTTGCCTCATCTTCGCTCAAATCTTTCAACTTTTTGCGCGCCAAATCAAAGCTAATATCCCTTATGATAGTGAGTATTTGGGGATTTTTCCTGCTCTCTTTAAGAGTATTTTTAAAGATAATCCTTGTTGATTCCATGCCTGCTTCCTTGATTATAAAATAAATTTTACATCCATGTGTGTTCCCAACGCCCTGAAAATCGCTTCTCTGTCTTCGCCGTCAAACACTAAAATATCCAAATTATAACTTTTGTATCCGCCATTTTTGCTCTCATGCGAAAATTTTACGCTATGCTTCCTGTCTTTTAAAACGCTTTTTGCAATAGCATTTATATCGCCATGCGAAGATATGATAAGTTTATATCGCCAAATATGCGGATACTCTATCGCAATCTCTTTTGAATCAATGTCGTCTTTCAAGTAAAAACCTCGCGCCGTTTTACTTATTATAATATAATTTGCCTTCAATAAAATAATAAAAACCTTTCATGCGGCTTTGCTAATATCCAAGATATTCATCTACAAATATAATTACCGTGCGTCCCGGCGTATCCTGCGTAATGATGCCGTATTTTTTGGAAATGTTTTCGCCCGTAAAATTCGGCTCTTTTCCGAAAGTTACGGCTTTTTCATTGAGTCTGTCGGCATTTTTCACAGCCGCTACGGTTTTGATTCTCTCCAAAGCCGACTGTATATCGCGAACGACTTTATTTTTACCAACTATCAAAATGAGCTTTTTTGAGCCGAAAATCTGCGCCGCGACTCTATTTCCTTCGCCGTCGCAATTTACCAGCTCGCCCTCTAATGTCAGCGCATTTGTACTTGTAACAAAAATATCGGCTGTTATACCCTCTTTGCGGCGGCGCGTATTTTCTTCTTTACTGATGCCGCTTTCGTATTGGTTGATAAGTTTGATATCTTTATTGCTTATGAGCCAATCCAAAAGCCCTGTCTCTTCAACGCTCACAGAGCCGCCAAGCCCAACGCTGCTTCCTTTTGTAACATACCCTTTGGCAATTTCCAAAGCCTCTTCTTTTGTTTTGGCATTTATAAATGCAAAGCCGTTTTTTTCACAATTTGCTTTAAGCGTATTGATGTCCATTTGTTTCTCCTTTTTAAAATATGGATTATACCTGTGTACGGTTAATTATACAAGCATTAACGGCGCAGGTTAAGAAATTTTGAAAAAAAAGAGTATATTTTTGAAGACATAAAGCAAAAAATCCCTTTAAAGTCCCATAATTGTTTTATAATTAACTTTTAAATATAATTGAAACTTTCAAGGAGTTTCTATTGAGCTTTTGGCAGAATATCTATTCGCATTTTGACCCCGTAGCGTTTAATATAGGTCCCTTTGCGGTGCATTGGTATGGCATTATGTATGTCAGTGCGCTGCTGGGAGCTATATTTATAGCTAAATGGTTTGTCAAAAAAGACCGCATTCCCATGTCGCTTAGCGTTGTGGACAGCTATTTTTTATGGGCTGAACTTGCCGTTATTTTCGGTGCGCGAATTGGTTTTGTGCTGATATACGACCCCAATACTTCATACTATTTGTCGCATCCATGGGAGATTTTCAATCCGTTCCAAAACGGAGAATTTGTCGGGATACGCGGCATGAGTTATCATGGATCGGTGTTTGGATTTTTGATAGTAACGGTTATTTATTGCAAAATATACCGCTACTCTGCATGGCAGCTTTTGGATTTGGTAGCTCTTAGCGTGCCTTTGGCATATACATTGGGGCGTATCGGCAATTTTTTAAATCAAGAATTAGTCGGGCGCGTTACAGATGTTCCATGGGGCATTTATGTGGACGGCGTTTTAAGGCATCCTTCGCAGCTTTATGAAGCGTTTTTTGAGGGACTGATGGTATTTATCGTCATATTTATTTATAGAAAATACAAAAAATATGACGGCGAACTTATTGCGATTTACGGCATAACTTACTCTATCGGACGGTTTATAGCGGAGTTTTGGCGGCAGCCTGACGCGCAGGTTGGTTTTATTTACGGCGGATGGCTTACAACAGGGCAGCTTTTGTCTTTGGTTATCGCGCTATCAGGCGCTGCGCTCTATATTTATGTTGTGAAAAACGGTAAAAAAAATATCGCCAAATATAAAAATAATAATTTAAAAAGATTGAAAAAAAAGATTTAATTTGCTCTAATTTATTAAATAGTACAATTTGTGAAAGTAACAAAAATTTTACTTAAAAGGATACAAAGTGACCAATATTATCGAAGGATATATAGGCAAAAGGGTTGACGGTAAAAAAAGCCGCGTTCCTGCAAAGTTGGATTTTATCCAAAGCGCGACAGGGCTTTTTTTGGGATTGTTTATGTGGGGGCATATGTTTTTTGTAGCCACTATACTTATAAGCGAGGATGCGCTTAATTTTGTAGCCGGGGCTTTTGAGGGCGGGCTTTTTCTTAGCGAAAAACAGCCTTTATTGGTCTCCTTTATAGTTTTTGTCGTGTTCTGTATATTTGTTGTGCATGCCGCTCTTGCAATGAGGAAATTTCCCATAAATTTCAGGCAGTATCAGATATACAAAGCCCATGCCGAAAATATGAAACATTCCGATACGACTTTATGGTTTTGGCAGGCGAATACGGGCTTTATCATGTTCTTTTTAGGCTCCGCGCACTTAATCATAATGCTCACAAATCCCGCGATAACGGCAGAAATTTCAGGCGGCAGAATGTGGGGGCATTTTATGTGGCCGTTTTATCTGATACTTCTTTTCGCGGTTGAAATTCACGGCGGCGTAGGATTGTATCGTTTATGCGTAAAATGGGGCTGGTTTGAAGGCAAAGACGCAAAAATCACAAGAGCGCGCCTCACAAAAATCAAATGGGCGCTTACGGCGTTTTTCCTTGCTCTTGGCTTATTGACGCTCGCGGCTTTCATAAAAACAGGCTATAAATATGCCGATTTGAATAGCGGCGTACATGCAGAATATCAAATAAATAACGATGTAAAGGCGGTTATATCATGAATGTGAAATATTGTGACGCATTAGTCATCGGCGGAGGATTGGCAGGTCTTAGAGCGGCTGTAGCGGCGGGGGAAAAAGGACTTAGCGCTACGGTTTTGAGTTTGATTCCCGTTAAGCGTTCGCATTCTGCGGCGGCGCAGGGCGGCATGCAGGCAAGTCTTGGAAACTCCAAAATGAGCGAGGGCGATAATGAGGATTTGCACTTTGCGGATACGGTCAAGGGAAGCGATTGGGGCTGTGATCAGGATGTGGCAAGAATGTTTGTTACAACCGCGCCCAAAGCGATTCGCCAGCTTGCCGCTTGGGGCGTTCCATGGACGAGAATCAAGAAAGGCGCGAGAACGGCGGTTATAAATGCCGAAAGAACTACCATAGAAGAAAAAGAGGAAGTTCATGGTCTCATTCATTCGCGCGATTTCGGCGGTACGAAAAAGTGGCGAACCTGTTATACGGCTGACGCTACGGGGCATACGATGCTTTTCGCGGTTGCGAATGAAGCGTTAAAACATAATGTAAATATTGAAGACAGAAAAGAGGCGATTTCGCTTATCGTAGAAAAAAACAGATGTTACGGCGCGGTCGTCAGGGATTTGGTAACGGGCGAACTTACCGCTTATGCGGCAAGAGGCACGCTTATCGCCACAGGCGGTTACGGCAGACTTTACAAACACACGACAAATGCGGTCGTCTGTGAAGGCATTGGCGCGGCTATCGCGCTTGAAACGGGCTTGGCAAGTCTTGGCAATATGGAAGCCGTGCAGTTTCACCCAACTCCGATAGTGCCTTCGGGCATTCTTTTGACGGAAGGATGCAGAGGAGACGGCGGAATTTTGCGCGATGTGGACGGACACCGCTTTATGCCGGATTACGAGCCCGAAAAGAAAGAGTTGGCAAGCCGCGATGTCGTAAGCCGCAGAATGATGGAACATATCCGCAACGGAAAAGGCGTCAAATCCCCTTACGGCGAACATGTATGGCTTGATATATCTATATTGGGACGCGAACATATAGAGAAAAATCTGCGCGATGTTCAAGAGATTTGTATGATATTTAACGGTATTGACCCCGCAGACGAAGGTCCGAAAGGCTGGGCGCCCGTACTTCCCATGCAGCACTACTCCATGGGCGGCATCAGGACAAAACCAACAGGCGAATCCCCAACGCTAAAAGGTCTTTTCAGCGCAGGCGAAGCGGCATGCTGGGATATGCATGGATTTAACAGGCTCGGCGGAAATTCCGTAAGCGAAACTGTGGTTGCTGGCATGATAATAGGCGATTATTTTGCGGATTTTTGCAAGGCAAACGATATTACCGTCAGTACGAAAAATATTGAAGCGGCTGTGGAAAAACAGCAAAAATATATTCAAGAGATATTTTCACGAAGCGGCGGAACAAATATCTTTGAGATTAAAAACCGCATGAAAGATATCATGTGGGAACATGTGGCGATATTTAGAAATGGAGAAGGGCTGCAAAAAGCCGTTACCGAACTTGAAGAACTTTACAAAAAATCTCTAAAAGCTTCCATTACGACAAAAAATATCGGTGCAAATCCAGAACTTGAAGAGGCGTACAGAGTGCCTAAAATGCTCAAACTCGCTCTTTGCGTAGCGCTCGGCGCGCTTCAAAGAACGGAAAGCAGAGGCGCGCATTACAGGGAGGATTATCTAAAACGCGATGACGCTAATTGGCTCAAACGAACTCTTGCATATTGGAAAGAAGGAGCGACTTTGCCGACTTTGGAGTATGAAGAGCTTGATATTATGAAGATGGAGCTTCCGCCTGCGTTTAGAGGTTACGGCGTGAAAGGAAACATCATAGAAAATCCTTTGAGCGCGAAACGCCAAGAAGAGGTGGATAAACTGAGAGAAAAATTGGAAGCCGAAGGTAAAGACAGATGGGAAGTACAAGAAGCCGTCATGCCGTTTACGCTTCAGCAGCAATTTAAAGCGAGAAATGAGCGCGTAGGAGATAAAAAATGAGCCGCACTATCACTATAAAAGCATTTAAATACAATCCTCTTGCAAAGGATTCGACTCCGCAGTTTGCAGAGTATAAATTGGAAGAAACGGACGGCATGACGCTTTTTATAGCGTTAAATCAAATACGCGAAAAGTATGATGCGGATTTGAATTTTGACTTTGTCTGCCGCGCCGGCATCTGCGGAAGCTGCGCTATGATGGTAAACGGACAGCCGCGGCTGGCATGCAGGACATTGACGAAAAATTATCCTGACGGAGTTTTGCAGCTTATGCCGCTTCCGGCTTTTAAGCTTATCAAAGATTTGTCTGTGGATACGGGTACATGGATGAACGGCATGAGCAAGCGCGTTGAGAGCTGGATACACTCCGACCATACGACTGATATTTCAAAGCTTGAAGATAAAGTTGAGCCTGATGTCGCGCAGGAAGTATTTGAGCTTGACAGATGTATAGAGTGCGGTATCTGCGTAGCCGCATGCGGCACAAAACTTATGCGCCCCGACTTTTTAGGCGCAGTAGGATTTAACCGCGTGGCGCGTTTTGAAATTGACTCGTTAGACAAGCGCACTATTGAGGATTATTACGAATTAATCGGCGACGACAACGGCATATTCGGCTGTATGAGTCTTCTTGCATGCGAAGATAATTGTCCTAAAAATCTGCCATTACAGAGCAGAATAGCTTATCTGCGCAGAAAATTAGTCTCAGTTAAATGACTTTTCACGAAAGTTTGCGGATTTTCCGTAAGCTTTCGTTTTTTAGTTATAAAATACAAGTCGTATTGAAATCTCCCATGTATAGTTGCGCTGCGATAGTCTTTCAAGCAGTTTAACCAACAAATATATTAGCTTGAATCGTTTTATAAGGCAAAGGTTTTCAGCCGCAAGATTTGAAATACCAAGCAGCCGTTTTTGTGCCGCTTGTCAAATAAATACATATCGCGTTTCATTTGGCAAGCGAAGTTTTTTATCTGCCCTTTTGCATCATTCTATCGCTATTTTTTTCAAATGCGGCGCAGACAAATCCATACTGCAAAAACAGACCGAATTTGCGCCCTTTTTCCATCTATTTGTGGGTCTTTTTGACTGAAATTATTGCTTATTTTTCGCAAAAGCTATATAATGACGAGCTTAATTTCGCGCAAAAATATCTGTTTTAAACTTGTATCTGAAAGGCGGCTCTTTGCAGAAGAATATTTTTTTGATATTAATGTTCGCGGCGATGATCGCATGGGGCGCGTCATGGTCTGGCATCAAAATCATGAACCAATACCTGCCCACAGCCGAACTCGTATTTATGCGGTATGCGATAACTGCCGTATCTTCGTTTTTTATGCTGTTTGTCTTAAAGCGAAAATTCGCCATAGACAGAAAAAGCCTTTTTATTTCCATTTTAGTCGCGCTTTTGACATCATTTTACGGATATGTGGTTTTTCTCGGTACAAAACTTGGTTCCGCCTCGCTGGCAGGGGCTTTTATCAATGCATTTTCGCCGATTATCACTTTTATTTTGCTTGCCATATTTTACGGGCGCGGCATCAAAAAAATAGACATGTACGCGCTGTTTTTGGGCTTTATCGGCACGATGCTTATGCTTGGCGTCTGGCAGTTTGACGCGCAAAAGATATTTTCAGCTTACAATCTCTATTTTGTTTTAGGCGCGTTTTTGTGGTCATGTATCGCGATAGCAAGCGCACACATCAAGGTTGACGCCGCAGTTTTTTCATTTTACATGTATCTTTTTACCGCTTTGATGCTCTTTGTATTTGCCGATACGGATAAGATAATTCTCCAAAATCTGGACTAGAAATTTTGGCTAAATACGCTATTTGTCGCGGTTGTCAGCACTTCCATAGCTACAACGCTTTTTTTTCTCGGCGCGAAAAAACTCGGCTCGGAAAAAGTCAGCTCGTTTATGTTCATAGCGCCCGCATCTGCTGTGATAACAGGAGCGGCAAGTCTTGGAGAAAGGCTTGAAGCATTGACACTCGCGGGAATTGTTTTGTCTATTTTGGCAGTTTACATGTTAAACCGCATTTGGATATTTAAAACCCGTTCATAAAAGAGTTCATTCCCTGCCGTTTTTTGTTATTTTTGCGTTCTATGCAAAACGCATGCACTACTATGTCATTCCCGCATGAGCTGGAATGACGAAAAAAAAAGTTATTTTTTTCGCAATGATAAAAGGAATATTTCGCATATTACGCCGACAACAAAACACAGCGCGAATAAAAACCGCCATTGCGATGAATTTATTTTATTGAAAACGCAAGCGGTTAAAACAAAAACAGCCCCGCTTGAAGCGGGAGCTATTTTCAAACCGTAACGACAGGTTTAATGAGGTCGCGCGGTTTATCTTTCATGAGAAGCAGAGCCTCTTCTATGTGTTCAAAACCTTTAAATCTATGCGTAAGAAGCGGCTTAACGTCAAGTTTGCCGTATTGAATCAAACGCGCAAGGTATTCCATATTTTTTCTGCCGCCGGGCATAAGACCGCCTATAACTCTGATGTGTCCCATGCCAAGTCCCCAGCCTACGCGCGGGATTTTGATATAATCGCCCGTTCCGAGATAATTGATATTGGAGATGATGCCTCCGGGTCGGATTATTTTGATAGCCTGCTCAAAAGTATCCACATCGCCGCCTGCGATGATTACCTTATCAACGCCTTCGCCGCCTACTTTATCTTTAATCTGCTCAACTATATCGCCGTCTTTATAATTTACGATATCTGTCGCGCCGTAAAATTTGGCTACTTCTATACATTTCGGACGAGAACCGACCGCTAAAATACGCGCCGCGCCGCGAAGATTTGATCCCGCAACCGCCATAAGACCAACAGGTCCGATACCGATGACTGCAACCGTATCGCCGTACTCTATCTCAGCGTTATTTGCGCCGTGAAAACCTGTCGGCACCATATCAGAAAGCATTGTGCCTTCCTCAACGCTAATCTCTTTCGGCAAAAGCGCCATGTTGCCGTCCGCTTCATTCACATGGAAAAATTCCGCCATTAAACCGTCTTTGCTGTTTGAAAATTTCCAGCCGTTAAGCATGCCGTTTGAGTGCTGTGAAAATCCTCTTTGCGAAGCGACAGCCTGCCAATCGGGCGTAATAGCGGGAATAATTACTTTATCTCCGCGCTTAAAATCTTTCACTAACGAACCGACTTCAACAACTTCGCCGACACCTTCGTGTCCCAATATCAGATTGTGGCGGTCTCCGATAGCGCCCTCCCAAACCGTATGAATATCCGATGTACAAGGCGAAATGGCGAGCGGACGCACTATGGCGTCTAAAGCTCCCGCAACCGGGCGTTCTTTTTCTACCCAGCCGACCTTGTTAAGACCAAGCATTGCAAATCCCTTCATGTCTCACTACTCCTAAAATGAATTACAGCCACAAACAGCCAAACGGTTTAAAGTAAATAATTAATCGCGCCATTTTCTGCTATTTATAACCTATCTTGTAAGAATACCATTTCGCACCATAAATATGCCTAAAATTTTTAAACGAGCATATTAGTATATAAAATCAAGGACAAATTCGTTCCGCAGCTGCTTTCAAATAAAATCTATTTTTTCACATGAGGGTATTTTTTAAAAATTAGCGCATGAATAACAAATTTAAAAGCGCGGCTTATAGTTGATTTTTATTTAAAATTATTATTTAATTTATGAATTTAAATAATCATTTGAACCGTTTGCTTTTATAAAAAAATAGCTGCCATTTCGACAATTGCGGCATGCGCTGTATTTTTGTCGGCTGATGATTTTAACAAAGCCTTTAAAGCCTATGAAAACGGCGATTATCAAAAAGCCGTGAAACTTTTTCAACAGTCATGCGACAAAAAAGATACTTGGAGCTGCGTCAGTTTGGCAGCTATGTACGCAAACGGAGACGGCGTGAAACAGGACTATGCCAAAGCCGCCGAATATTTTGAAAAAGCATGCGATTTGGGAGAGCAAATGGGCTGCGAAAATTATAAAAGATTGAAAAAATAACCGCGACAAACTCTTACATGAAAGCTTAAAAACGCGCTCCGCATATAAGAGTTTTGATTTTATGCATTAAGCTATTATCCCGCTTCCTACGACATATTCGCCTTGATAAAATGTCGCAAGCTGTCCTGCGGCTATCGCGCTCGCGCTCTCTTCCATGACAATACGCGCGGCAGAGCCCTCTTCTATAAAGATTTTGCATTTTAGTTTTGGGCTGCGGTATCTTATCTTGACGGCGGCTTCAAGTTCGTTTTTGTCCACAAACATATTCAGCGATTTGACCCTGAATTCTTTTACTTCAAGCTCTTCTTTGCCGCCTACGATGATTTGATTTTTTTCGGGAATAATAGAAACAACATAGTGCGGCTCATGCGCGCCTTTTATCTCAAAACCTCGTCTTTTGCCGATAGTGTAGTGCATGTATCCTTGATGAGCGCCGATAACTTCGCCCTTTGTATTAAGAACTTCGCCCTGCCTTTGCACATTCATATGTTCTTGCAAAACTTCAATATAGCTGTTTTGCACAAAACATATCTCGCTGCTCTCTTTTTGCGTGGAAAAATCTTCAAGCTCGGGGATACTGAGCGCAAAAGCCTTTATATCCTTTTTGTATCTTTCTCCCATGGGAAAAACCATAAACGGTATCGCTTCAGGCGATACCTGCGCCAAAAAATAACTCTGGTCTTTGCTTTTATCAACCGCTTCATGTATAAGTCCGTCTTTTATGCGCACATAATGCCCTGTGGCTAACTTCTCCATGCCGATGCTTTTGGCAAAATCCAAAAGCGCGCCGAATTTTATATATTTGTTGCAAAGCACGCAAGGATTCGGCGTTACGCCCTCTTCGTAAGCTTTTATAAAAGGGTTGTAAACTATCTCGTCAAACTTTTTGTTCAAATCCAGCACATGATATTTTATGCCCAAAAATTCCGCCGCCCTTTTGACCATGCCGATATTTCGCGTATGTTTTTTCTCATCGCAGTGCAGCCGCAGATAACAGCCCTCTACATGGTTTCCCGCCTGCTTCAATAGATACGCTGTCGTGGTAGAATCAACGCCTCCGCTCATAGCAACTAAAATATTTGCCATTTTTCCTACTCCTGTTTTGTAAAGTTTTCAAACTGTTTTTTTATAAGCGCATATCTTTTGCTTTTATCAAGCCCGAGTCTGCGCATCAATTCAAGGTATTTCCCCACATGTTTTTTAATACCGACTCTTATCTCTTCCAAATCATCGCTTATCTGCCAAATATCCGCGTCTTCCGCGTCAATCGTCTTATACTCTATCAGCGTCGTTTTTATAAAATTCGTCAAAGGCGTCCAAAATTCGCTGCCGAAAAGATATATCTTCAAAGGAAGTATTTTCCTCGTGAGGATAAGGGTAGTCGTGTCAAAAAGTTCGTCCATTGTGCCGAAACCGCCTGCGAACGCTACAGCGGCAACCGCATTTTTGATAAGCATATTTTTTCGCACGGCGAAATTTTCAAGCGTTACGGCTCTTGTCGTAAACGGATTTGTATCCTGTTCAAACGGCAAAACAAGATTGAAGCCCAAACTCTCGCCGTTTTTGCCTTGAAACGCCCCTTTGTTCGCCGCTTCCATGATGCCGTACGAACCGCCTGAGGTTATATGAAAGCCCTCTTCGGACAGCATTTCGGCCATTTGGACGGCTTTTTTATAATGCATATTATCAGCGCCGATACGCGCGCTGCCGAATACCGCCACAGCCGCGCCTATATCTTCCAAAAGCGCGAAACCCTTATCGCAGTCGTCTTTAAAACTTTTTGCGGCTTGTTTATATGTCTTTTTCAAATCGCCGCTGTATTCTTCTTTTTTCATTATTCTCTTTCTATCATATATAAAGGTAACAAAACCGATAATCTTTCTTGCCATTTTGGATGCGGAATGATAATATTTTTTTGCATAAAATTTGCTGTATCAAAAAAAATTATATCCAAATCAAGCGTTCTGGGCGCATTTTTGAAACTTCTTTCGCGCCCGAAAATCTTTTCTGCATGCAATAAAAATTTTAACAGCCTTTGCGCGCTCATGGAAGTCTGCACAACCATGACGGCGTTAAAAAAATCATTTTGCTTCAAGTATCCAAAAGGCGGATTTTGCAAAATCGGCGAAGTTTTCAGCGCATAAACAGACGGCGCGGAAGCAAAATACCTAAAAAGCGCGTCAAATCTCTTTTGCACATTTCCGATATTTCCGCCGATACCGATAAAAGCCGTATGTTTAAATTCGTCTCTTCTGCTTCTTGAAATCGGGAAAAATCTGCTTTTATGCCATTTTAAAAATCGCATATTTTGGAGCGTTCGTATGCGTTTTTTATCTGTTTCGTCACAAAAACCGCATCTGTTTTTGTCAGTTTTCATGCGTTCAAGGTAAAAATTTTTAGAAAATTTCACGGATTTGCTCATAAGCATTTGGCTTGCATGTCATTATCTGCGCACATGAAACCAAATTTATCCATTCTCATGCAAGATTTTAACTTTGCCGTTCACTATCGCCGCCATATCTTCTATCCGCACGCCGAATTTATTCGGCAAATATATGCCCGGCTCTATCGTAAAAACCATACCCTCTTCCAAAATAGCGCATGATTTTGACGAAATAACAGGCAGTTCATGTATATCAAGCCCTACTCCATGTCCTGTTGAGTGAATGAAATATTTGCCAAAGCCCGCTTTTTCTATAACGGAGCGCGCCGCTTTGTCTATATCGCTTGCCTTTATGCCGATTTTGACGGCTTTTATAGCCGCTTCCTGCGCCTTTAAGACTGTGTCGTATATCTTTTGCCTGAATGCGTCTTTGAATTTTTGCGTTTTTTTATCGTCAAATGCCGCGTATTCATTCGTCTCTATCATGCGCGTTCTGTCCGAACAGTAGCGGCGGTATTTCACGCCTGCATCCAACAGCAGCAAATCGCCGTTTTTAAGCGCGGCATTTTCGCTTGGAGCCGCATGCGGTTTTGCCGCATTTTCATTTATCGCGCATATCGGGGAAAAGCTGAGTTTATTTTTGCCGTTATGCCGCATGAAATTTTGCGCTTCATAATGCAGTTCCCGCTCGCTTTTACCAACTCCATGTTCGCGTAAAAATGCCGCAAACCGCTCAAAGCCTTGTTGCCCAAGAAGCGCGGCGGTTTCTATCAACTCTATCTCTTTTGGCGTTTTTACGGCGCGTTTTATTTGAGAAAAATTTTTTTTCGCGATAAAATTGACGCTTAGATTTTTTGACAGCGCGCCGAATCCCGCCACGCTAAATTCCAAAGGGTCAAAGAGGATATTTTTAAGGCGCGCTTTTTTTATAATATCGCGCGCTTTTTTTATCAAATCCCTTTTAGCGTCTATAATTTCTGCGTTTTTGATATTTTCTTTGGCTTCCGTGATATATCTGCCGTCAGTCAAAAAGTACGCTTCGTCCGCGCCAAAACGCAAAAACAGAGCGTTATCGCATGAAAAGCCGCACTCGTAAAAAAGCGCGTTTTCATTTTTGACGATGTATGAATTCAAGATTGCGCTTTTTCTGCCGCAGCTTGGGTTCTGCTCTTATTGATAGCCTCTATCCCTGCAAAAATTTGCAGTAAAGCTATCAGCGCCAAATGATATCCGAACGGACCAAATCCGCTTATCTGACCTACGCATGCGGGCGCGGTGAGGCTTTTTTGGCGAAACTCTTCGCGGCGGTAAATATTGCTGATGTGAACTTCAACCACAGGAATGCCTATCGCGCTTATAGCGTCTCTTATCGCAACAGATGTGTGCGTATATGCGGCTGGATTGATGATAACGCCGTCAATCGTGCCAAGACACTCCTGCAATTTATCCACTATCTCGCCCTCAAAATTTGACTGAAAAAACTCAATCTCTATTTTATTCTGCTTCGCCGCGCTTTCCAACTGTGCATGAATATCGTTCAAGCTGTTCGCTCCGTAGATATTTTGCTCTCTGTGTCCCAACATATTGAGATTTGGTCCTTGTATAACCATTACCTTCATGATTTAATCCTTGCGTAAAATAAAGCCTAATTGTAGCAACATTTTGCATAAACTTAATTTACGCTACAATCTCTTTTTAAAAAGGCGGAAAAATGAAAATAATTTCAGGCGGTTATCTATTAGTATGCGACAAGGATTTTAGCATCATAAAAAACGGCGGCGCGGTTTTTGACGAAAAGATTATAGAAGTGGGCAAAAGCGCGGAATTGGCGGCAAAATACAAAAACGCCGATATTTTAAATCTCGGCAAAAATTCCGTCATAATGCCGGGTCTTACTAACTCTCATGCACATCTTGAATTTTCCGCAAACATCGCGGCGTTAAAATACGGCGATTTTATGCTGTGGCTAAAAAGCGTCATATCTTCGCGCGAAGAGCTTCAAAACAGATGTTCGCAGGATTTGATAGATGGCGTTTTGAACGACATGTTAAAAAGCGGCGTTACCGCTGTGGGCGCGATAAGCAGTTTTGGGCTTGATTTGAAACCATGCGTTAAAACTCCGATGAGAGTGGTCTATTTTGTTGAAGCTATCGGTTCAAATCCCGCCGCCATAGACGCGCTTTTTGAAGATTTTAAAGTTAGATATTACGAAGCGGCGGCGGCAAAAAGCGGCTCTTTTACGCCCGCTGTGTCTATTCATTCGCCCTATTCAACACACCCCGTTTTAGCCCGCCATGCGCTTAAAATCGCCAAAGACGAAGACGCGGTCGTATCTGCCCATTTCATGGAATCCTTACATGAACGAAGATGGCTTGACGGCGGCGAAGGCGCGATGGGCGAATTTATGAAAGACTTTAATCCTCGCGCAAAGCCGATGACAACGGCAAAAGAATTTTTGGAACTTTTTAACGGCGTAAAAACGCTCTTTACGCATGCCGTACATGCAACAGACGAAGAATTTGAGATAATAGCCGAACAAAAAAACGCCGTTACACATTGTCCGCGTTCAAACAGGCTTTTGGGAACGGGAGCGTTTGATATAAAAAAAGCGCAAAAAATGGGTACGGCCGTACTTCTCGGCACAGACGGACTTAGCTCAAATATAAGTTTAAATCTATGGGACGAAATGAGAGCCGCGCTTTTTACGCATGCAAATTACGAACTTAATGATTTGGCTGTTTTGCTGCTGAACTCATGCACGCATGAAGCGGCAAGAATGCTTAATTTAAATAAAGGCAGATTGGAAAAAGGATTTGATGCGGATATCGTAGCTTTGGAGTTAAAAGAGTCTCCGCAGGATATTTCAGATATTCCTTTACATACGATACTTCAAACTACAGAGGCGCAAAAAGTTTATATCAACGGCAAAGAGATAAAATAAGCGGCGGTATTTTTGAAAATTTTTAGCGGGACTGCTATAATAACGCTAAAAAATGCACGCAAAATAATTCTTGCTTCTTGCGCGGACTCGGCGCTGGCAAGAAGTTATATATAGCGTATCGTTTTTAGGAGATAACAATGCTTTTATATGCCGTTACGAAATTTGTAGTCTATATCCTTTGGTGTCTGCTTGGTCAATATCTCTTTACCCGTCCAAGCTTTGGCGGCGCAATCGCATACGGCGCCGTTCGGTGGATTTTGGGTTTTGTATTTGGAGTTGGCGCTGCATTGGCGCTTGGCAGCGTTTCCCAAGAGAATGTTACAGAGTTATACTTTGGCATATATATACCGCTGCGCGTTATAGAGTGGTCAATCATGGTATGTTTGATCGGCAATTTTAAAACGCTCCGCGCCAATCCGAAAGCATGGCTTTGGATATTAGGCGGCATTGCGGTCTCTTTCGCCAGCGATTTTATGTCGCCTGATGGCATGGAAGGTCGTTTTTGCGTGGGACGATGCCTTTGCTGAGACGGCAGGTTTTGTTTGCGCGATATTTTGATACTTGCGCAAAAAGCGGATATCAAAGTAAATAGGACATAAATATTTCAACCGACAAACGACTGCCTCTTGCGCCTGCGCAAAATTTATAAACCGCGCCGTTTAAACAAAAAACTTACATGACGAGCGTTTTTATATTAAATTAACGCTATTTGCGTCTGTTTATCCCCGCCGCTTTCATCAATAAAATAAAAAAATAATTAAATAGTCACTATTTTATTATTGTATAAAAGCCAAAAATTAGAAAAATAGTTTTATAATTGCATTTATAAAGTTGGAAGGGAAACAACATGGGTGAAATTTACACTTCTCTTATAGATACTCCGCTTGGCAAAATGCGCGCGGCGGCCAAAGATGGAACTATCATCGGGCTTTGGTTTGAAAATCAAAAATACTATCCGTCAATAAGCGACCTGCAAGAGTGGACGGAAACGGACGAGTATGGGATTTTTAAATCCTTAAAAATCTGGCTTGACGAATATTTTACAGGCAAAAAAAAGAGACATGATTTTCCGCTCGCTCCCGAAGGCACGCCGTATCAGTTGAAAATCTGGAATATATTAAGCCAAACCGAGTACGGCGCGATAACAAATTACGGCAAAATCGCCAAAGTTTTTACATTTGCCGCAATGCTTAAAACTGCGCCAAGAGCTGTCGGCGGCGCGGTAAGACGCAATCCGATATCCATACTTATCCCATGTCATCGGGTTTTGGGCGCAAATAAAAGTTTGGTCGGGTATGCGGGCGGGCTTGATAAAAAGCAGTTTTTGCTGGAGCTTGAAAGCAAATATAGTTGAAAAATTTCAAGCAATTATTTTAAACTTTTCATAAAACGCAATATATAAATTTGCATTAAAATACCAAATAAAGCCTCTTTCTCATGCGTAAGTTTTTACTTTATGCGCCGCGCAAAGAGTCTTTTTTCACAGCCAAATCAGCAGATATATAAAACGACGCCGTTTCGTAATAATTTTGAAGCGCTTTTGTAATAATTTTTCTGCAAAATTCTCGATGAAAAATTTAATTTTAAAAAAAATTGTCGTTTAAAAGCTTGGGCGCGGCGAAGGTGCAAATTTGTAAGCCAAACCGTTTCATGCAGGCAGTTTTTTAAAAAATACAAAATAAAATTTCAAGGAGAGAATATGAGAAGTTATCTATTTAAAGCGGCGGTTTTATTGTCGGTATGTTTACATGCAAACGCAAGCGCGATATACCCCATAGACAGAGCGCAGATGCTAAAAGGCGGGAGGTTTGACTTTAAAGTTGAATTTGACGAACAAATCAAAAGCGGTGATTTTAAAATTCTTATCAATGGCAAAAATTATAAGGATATATTCAAAAAAGAGGGCGAATTTATAGAAAATGAGGATGGTTTGCAAGCCTCTTCTTTAGTCGTAAAAGATGTTTTTTTGCCAAAAGAGGGAAGCTACAAAGTGGAGGTTAGCGTTAAGGATAAAAAAGACGAAGTAAACTGGCTTGTATATGCGCCCGCTTCCAAGCCGAAAGTTAAAAATGTAATACTGTTCATAGGAGATGGCTTATCGGTCGCGCACCGCACGGGAGCGAGGATATTGTCGCAAGGCGTTAGCGAAGGAAAAGCAGACGGTCGTTTGGCGATTGACGACTTTCCATATATGGCGTTTATCGGCACTTCGGGCACAGATTCCATAGCCACAGACAGCGCAAACAGCATGAGCGCTTACATGACAGGACACAAATCGGGCGTAAATGCGATGGGCGTTTATGTCAGCCGCGCAAAAGATTCGCTAAACCATCCAAAACAGGAGAATTTGGGAGAGTTAATCCGCCGCACTTCGGACAAATCTATCGGCATAGTAAGCGATGCGGAACTTGAAGACGCCACGCCTGCCGCCGTTGCGGCTCATACAAGAAGAAGGTCTGATAAAAACGAAATTGTAGGCATGTTTTATGATATAAAGCCTGAGGTTTTGCTCGGAGGCGGTTCTGCATATTTTTTACCCAAATCAACGCCGGGATCAAAACGCAAGGACGAGATAAATTATGTAGAAAAGTTTAAAGAGAGCGGATATACGATAGTTACGGACGCCGCTTCATTAAATGAAGCAAAAAAAGCGGATAAATTGCTTGGACTGTTTCATTTGGGCAACATGGATGGAGCGCTTGATAGAAAGTTTTTGAAAAACGGCGTTACAAAAAAATTTCCAAATCAGCCTGATTTGACTGAAATGACGGCGGCGGCTTTGGAAGCGCTTTCAAAAGATAAGGACGGATTTTTTCTTATGGTAGAAGCGGCTTTGATAGACAAAGCTTCGCACCCGTTAGATTGGGAGAGAGCGTTTTACGACACTATCATGTTTGACAAAGCCGTAGCGCTTGCCAAAGAGTTCGCAAAAACTCACCCCGATACGCTGATAATAGTAACGGGAGACCACACTCACGGCATATCCATAATAGGCACTGTTGACGATAACAAACAGGGCGATATGCGTGAAAAGGTCGGAGTGTATGCGGACGCGGGCTTTCCAAACTATCAGGATAAAAACAATGACGGATACCCCGATACCCCAAACGTTTCAAAACGCTTGGCTGTATTTTTCAACAATTTCCCCGATTATTACGAAACTTTCAGCCCCAAACTTGACGCTCAATTTGTGCCTGCCGTGCAAAACGAAAAGGGCGAATATGTAGCCAACGAAGCGTATAAAAACATTGACGGAGCCGTATTTAGAGCAGGAAATATTCCGCGAAATACGGATACGGGCGTACACTCTGTTGATGACATGATAGTACAGGCATCGGGACCAGGCGGCGAAGCTATCAAAGGCTACATGGACAATACGGAGCTTTTTAAAGTAATCGTAAACGCAATGGCTTTGGGTAAAGAGAAAAAGTAAAGCGCGCCGTTTGATGAAAATATTTTTGGCGGCGGCGATTGTTTTATGCCTAAACTTTGCTCATGCGCAGGAGATTATCACATTTGACGAACTCTATGACGATGCAGGCGTCATGGGGTTGTCAATTTCGCAAAAAGTCAAATCGCTCGCAAGCAAAAAAGTTACTATTGACGGTTTTATGGCGCCGCCGCTGAAAGCCAAATCCAACTTTTTCGTACTTACAAAAATGCCTATGGCTTTGTGTCCGTTTTGTTCTTCCGATACCGACTGGTCGTCAGATATCGTTGTCGTGTACTTGAAAGAGTATCAAACTTTTGTGCAGTACAACGCGATCATCCGCGCGGAAGGGATACTAGAATACGGCTCATACACGGACGAAAATAGCGGCTTTGTAAGCTTGCTTCGTTTAAGAGAAGCGGTGTTTAAAAAATTATGAAAAGCATTATTTTAAAAGATGTGAAAGTGCGTTTTAAAGAGCATTTGGCGCTTGATATTCCTCATCTTGAACTGAAAAGCGGCGTCAAACTTGCCATTACGGGCGAATCGGGCAGCGGCAAAAGCACGCTTTTAAATATTTTATGCCTGCTTGAAGGGATAAGCGGCGGCGGGATTTTTTGGAATAATAGAAGGGTTGATACTTTAAGCCAAATGGAAAAAGATAGATTCAGATATGAAAATATCGGACTTGTCATGCAGGATTTTTATCTTTATTCGGGTCTTTCGGCGGTGCAAAATGTCTTGCTGCCGATAAGATTCCGCCATTGCAAAATACCCAAACGCTTTTCACAAAGAGCCTTTTATCTTTTGGAACGATTAAATATCACTGAATATTCAAAAAATATAGACCTTCTTTCGCGCGGCGAAAAACAGAGAGTCGCCATCGCAAGAGCGTTGATAAAATCCCCAAAAATTATCATGGCGGACGAGCCGACCGCCAGCCTTGATGCGCAAAACAGCGCAGAGGCGGCAAAATTGCTTCTTGCTTTGGCCGACGAGACAAAATGCGCTTTTGTCTGCGCTACGCATGATAAGAGTTTGATTGAACGGCTTACATGCCGTCTTGAACTCAAAAAAGGCGGAAAAATAGAGGCTTCTTTTATATGATAGAGCTTGTTTGGATTGATATTAAACGCATGTGGCTCGGCGCTTTGGCGATTGTTCTGTTAAGCGCGGGAGTTATATCTTTCGGGCTTTTCATAACTTTACAAGAACGCGCGCTGCGTGAAAACAGCGCAAAAGCGGCTGAAAGATTTGACTTGCTTGTCGGCGCGGCGGGAAGTGAAACGCAGCTTGTTTTATCTACAGTATTTTTGCACTCCGCGCCTCTGCCTCTATTAGACGGCAGGCGTTATTTGGATATTTTGAACAATCCTTTGGCTTCATGGGCGGCGCCGATAGCTTTCGGGGATTACTATCTTGATTTGCCCATTATCGGAACAACCGCTGTTTTGATAACAAATAACAATGAAACTCCCATTGAAAACGGCAGAATATTTTCAAACGGTTTTGAAGCGGTCGCAGGCGTTGATACGGGAATGTTTATTGGGCAGAAATTTTCTCCTTTGCACGGCATGTCAGGAGACTTTGACACACGCTTACATGAAGAGGTAAAGTACGAAGTTGTGGGCATCGCGCCGCGTTATAACAATGCATGGGACAGAGCAGTTTTTGTGCCGATTGAGAGCATTTGGAATATACACGGCTTGATGGAACATAATCATCATGAAGAAGGGCATGAAAGCGGGGAATATGAAGAACGCGCGATATTGGAGGGGGACGAAATACCGCCGATTTCAGCCATAGCCGTAAAGCCAAAAAGTATCTCGGGAGCTTATGAATTGCGCGCCTTGTACAGGAAAAATTTAACGCAGGCAGTGTTTCCAGCTGAAGTTTTGACGAAACTTTACACTGTTTTGGGCGACCTCAGCGGCATATTGTCAAAAGTGAGCATAGGCGCGCAGGCTCTGGCGATATTTATCATAACGGCTGTTTCCATGCTTTACTTGAAGCTAAAACAGCGGCAAATCGCGCTTTTAAGGGCTATCGGCGCGAATTTTTACCGCATTTTTTTTCTGATTTGGATAGGATTTATGTCGCTCGTGCTTATTGGGGTGATAACAGGCGGCGCACTTGGAATTTTCGGCGCAAAATTCGTATCGCGTCAGCTCTCCTTGAAGCAGGGATTTCATATTGATATTTTCGTAACCGCTTATGATTTTGGCTCAATGATTGCTTTTTTCGCAGTTTTATCTCTCATTTTACTTATATCATGCGCCCTGTCCTATCGCTATTGCGCGGCGGATATTTTGAGAAAATCATTTTAAAAATACCATGATGTCGGATTGTTTATAGCGGTAGCGGTTTGGCAATAATTTTTATGCAAAATTCCAATATCAAAATTTGAATTGAGGAGTGTTACATGTTGAAAAGAGTTATTTTGACATTGGCTGCATGCTGCGCAGGCTGGCTTGACGCCAAAGAGTATCCGTCCGATTTGGCAGGACATGCCCTGCTTGAAGCGAACTCTTTTATCAAAGCCCCGAAAGACGCGCCTGAAAGTTTAAAAACAAGCGGAAAATTTACGACTTCAAAAAGAGTAGATAAATTATCCTCCGTAGAAGGACTCTCAAACGCCCGTCCGACAGGCATGTTTTTGCCGTTTGACGGACAGCCGCTTCAAGGGCATTCGGGTATCAAATATCTAAAAGACGGCGCTTTATGGCTTTTGACAGATAACGGAGCGGGCTCAAAAGCCAATTCGCCTGATTTTATGCTCTATCTAAACCATTATAAAGTGGACTTTAAAAGCGGAAAATTCAAGCCGCTAAAAAGCGTTTTTTTACATGATGAGGATAAAAATGTCCCGTTTCACATAGTAAATGAAGGAAGCAAAAAACGCTATTTGACAGGGGCGGATTTTGATACGGAGAGTTTTCAGATAATAGACGGTCATTTTTGGATTGGCGATGAATTCGGACCGTATCTTATCAAAGCCGACATGAACGGCAAGGTATTGGCTGTATTTGAGACGCTTATAGACGGCAAAATAGTGCGCTCGCCCGACCATTATGCCCTCAAAACGCCCGATACGCCGGACAAATCCATAACTTTTGAAGTCAAACGCTCAAAAGGTTTTGAGGGCATGGCGGCTTCTATTGACGGCAGTAAACTATATCCTTTGCTTGAGGGCGCGCTATATGACGCGAAACAAAACAGTTACGAAAACGAAGATGGCAAAGAGTATCTGCGCATATTGGAGTTTGATGTAAAAACTCAAAAATGGACTGGGCGTTTTTGGAAATATCCGCTTGAAAAAAACGGCAACGCCATAGGCGATTTTAACATGATAAGCGAAGGCAGAGGGTTAATCATAGAAAGAGACAACGGCGAGGGAGTCAGTGAAAAAGCCTGCAAAACAAATCAAAACGCTAAAGAGTGTTTTGACAATCTGCCGCTTTTTAAAAGAGTTTATTTGATAGAGTTAAATCAGTCAAACGCCAATGTCAGAAAAATCGCCTATATAGATTTGCTGAATATCAACGACTCCAAAAAACTTTCACGAAAACCGCTAAGCGAGGGCGTTTTTAAATTTCCGTTTTTTACCATTGAAAATGTGGATATTGTGGACGGCAGACATATTGTGGTAGGCAACGATAATAATCTGCCGTTTTCAAGCAGCAGAGAGCCTAACAAGGCTGATGATAACGAGCTGATACTGCTTGATGTTGGTGATTTTTTGAATGCCGAATAGTTTCAGACAGAGTTTGAGCTATTTACTCAAACTCTTAACTTATAAAATGCTGTGAACGCTTTTGGGATTATCTAGCGTATGCTTAAATTTTTTCATCTCTATCTGCTTATCCCATGCTCCGACAACAACCGCCGCGACGGCGTTTCCGCAGAGATTTCCAACGGCGCGCATTTCGCTCATAAATTTATCAACGCCCAAAAGTATCGCCACAGCGGCAGGCTCTATGCCGCAGCTCACCGCCTGCAAAGTTCCCGCAAGCACGATAAATCCAGACCCCGTAACGCCGACCGCGCCTTTTGATGTAATCATCAAAATCACCAGAATAGTCAATTGCTGAAACAGCGTGAGATTGACGCCCGTAGCCTGCGATAAAAAGATGATGGAAAGAGCGAGATAGATATTTGTACAGTCAAGATTGAACGAATAACCCGTCGGCACGACAAGCCCCGTTACGCCTTTGCCCACGCCTGCTTGTTCAAGCCTTCTCATGAGCGGTCCCAGCGCGCTTTCGCTTGAAGAGGTCGCAAACACTACAAGCACCTCTTTGTGGATATAGTACATGAATTTAAAAATATTAATCTTAAAGAAAAAGTGCAGGATAAGCCCAAGCGCCGCAAATATAAATACCAGACACGAAAAGAGCATTACCAGCAGCAGAGAACCCATATTTACGATAGTATCAATACCAAATTTGCCTATCAAAAACGACATTGCACAAAATGCGGCAACAGGCGAAAACCACATAAGGAGTTTTAAAATAAAAAAGAAAAAATCCTGCGCTCTTGTCAAAGGCTCTAATATTTTCTCTTTAAATCTCCCCGCAAACGCTGAAATAAGCATAGCTAAACTCAGCGCCATGACCAAAACTTGCAGCGTTTTTCCTTCTGTAAACGGATGTATCGGATCGGGGATAATCCACCCCTTGACAAGTTCGCCGCCCTGCATGAAACTAAACAAGCCGTTTTCGCTCGCCATGTAATAAACAGGCATTGCGTTTTTCAATATCATTTTCACTTCCGCCCAAATGCTTATCCCGCCGCCTGCCGTTACCGCTACGCTTGATGCGTCGAGTGCGCTCATATCTATATCCATGCCCGCGCCCGGAGCTAAAAAATTGCCGAACAGTATGCCTATAGCCAAAGCGAATGTGCTTACTATCTCAAAATATATAAATGCTTTAAGTCCGATGGAGCCGACTTTTTTAAGGCTTTCAAGCCCTATGATGCCTAAAATTATGGTCAAAAATATAATTGGTCCGACCAATAGTTTCAAGACCCAGATAAAAATATCTATGCCTTTTTTGACCTTTACGCCAAGCCCCATAGCGTCAGTAGTGCGGTGCGTGTAGCCTTCTTTGGCATTTTCGGAGTTGAAAGTTTCTACCGCGCCGCCTTCGCCGAAATTCACACGCAGTTTGAAGCCGCCTTGAATATTGTAGATATTGCCGCCCGCGCTCTCATGCATTATATATGTTAGTTTTTTCATATTCGTATCGGCTGTGAAATTGAAGTTATACAGTATGTCTGCCGCGCCGTCTTCTTCGGATGTTATGACCGCGCTGTAAGTGCCGTTTTGGTGGTCTGTCGTCGCGCTTATAGCTGCTGCGGAATTTTTAGCAAGAAGCAGTTCCACGCTTTTGTCGGAATTTTTCGGCAAAGTTAGAAAAATTGAAGCGCTGTTTTCCGAGCTTTTCACCGCAAAAATTTCAATATCCTGCCTGTCGGCTAAAAAATATCCGCAAAAAACGCCCATGATTATACCGACAATGACCCAGAAAACTAAACTTTGAACGGTATAATTTTTCCAATTTCTAATTTTTTCCATAAAAATGCTCTCCTGCAAAACCGCTGTAACAGCGAAATTTTTAAATAAAACGGTTCATTATAAGCGAGAGAAACGACTTGAATATGACATAATGCGAATAATCTGTCTTTTATCGTAACAGTGTTACTTTTTGTAACAAGCAATAGAATGTATTGGCGTTAAATCGTACGAGCGGAGGAGTAACTCCTCCGTATGATAAAAATTAAAATAACCCGCCGATAAACTGTTGAAACATTTCAAGATAGTATGGAAATTTCACCAAAAGCAATGAGATAGGCGGTATGTAAGTGATAAGCATAAGCCCTGTAAATATCGTAACAGCCCACGGTAAAGACGCTACAACGACATCTTTAAGACTTAGCCCCGTTATCGCGCTTGCGACAAAGAGATTAAGCCCCACAGGCGGCGTTATCATGCCTATCTCCATATTGACTATCATAATGACGCCAAGATGTATCGGGTCAATGCCCAGAGCAACGGCGATAGGAAGTAAAAGAGGCGTTGTTATCATGACAACCGATGAAGGCTCCATGAACTGTCCCATAATAAGAAGCAGTATATTTACGATAATCAAAAATGTAACAGGTCCGACATCGGCGTCTAAAATCATTTGCGTTATCTGATGCGGAATCGTCTGGTCAGTCAAAAAATGCGCAAAAATCATGGCATTAGCGATAATAAAAAATATCATGGAAGTCGTCATGGCAGAGTCTAAAACCACTCTATAAACATCTTTCAGTTTTATATCTTTATATACGAAAAACGAAACCGCAAAAGCGTAAACGGCGCACACGGCTCCCGCTTCTGTCGGCGTAAATATGCCGCCGTAAATTCCGCCGATGACAATAATAATAATCAAAAGCGCCCAAAATGCGTCTTTAAAAGCTTTGAGTCTTTCTTTAAAACTTAGCGGTTTAGTTCCTTTGAAACCAAGTTTTTTTGCGCCGAAATATGCAAACGACATCAACATAAGGCTAAGCATGATGCCCGGAATTATGCCCGCTATAAACAAATCTCCTATAGACTGATCGGCAGTTACGCCATAAACGATAAATACAACCGAAGGCGGTATCAATATGCCCAAACTTCCGCTTGTAGCAATCGTTCCTATCGCATATTTCGCAGGATATCCCGCTTCTTTTATCGCGCCGTACATGACAGAGCCTATTGCCACAACCGTAGCGGGAGACGAACCGCTCACGGCGGCAAATACCGTACAAGCAAATATCGCCGATATCGGAAGACCGCCGGGCAAATGTCCTACAAGCGCTTTTGCAAAATCCACTATCCTTTGCGCCGCGCTTCCTTTGGAGAGAAATGAACCTGCCAAAATAAACATAGGTATCGCCATAAGCGTATATGTATTAAGTCCGTCAAATACATGCATTGTAAGACCCATAGCGTCCAGGTCTGTAAATACAAGAGCCGCTATTATCGTACTTGCGCCCAAAGAGACGGATACAGGCACGCCGATAAGCATCAAAACAAACAGTAAAACAAACAGTGTAATTATCATCATAATATTGCCCTACTCTTTCACAGCCGAGTCATGTATTAACTCATCTTCGCTTGTTTTAAGTATCTCGCTTGCCGGCGTTTTTGCAAACTCATACACTTTTTCGCCAGCCCTGAATGATGCGGCGGCAAATGAGAGCGGAATGACTATCATGGGTATCCACATAGGCATATTCCACAAATCGGGACTTAGTTCGCCAAAGCTCGCCGTAAGCAGTAAAAGTTCTCCTCCGCAATACGCCATAAACAGCAAAAACAGACATGAAAATGCGCTTGAGAAAATAACGAAAAATTTCGCAACTTTAATGGGGAAAAGATGTAAAAGTATCGTTACGGAGATGTGTATGCCCTTTTTAAAACCGTACGCCGCGCCGAAAAGCGCAGACCAGATGAAAAGATAATTTGTCATTTCCCCCGCCCATGAAAGACCTTCATTAAACACATAACGCAGCACAACATTAATAAATGCCAGCAAAACACCCAAAGCCATACCGCCCACAGCGATAGTTTTATTCATAGTAACAACAATGTTATCTACAAAATCAAATGCTTTTTTAAACATGGAATACCCTTCAAAAGTTAAGGCGCAAAGCTGCAGCGGTTTGCGCCTGTTTTAAACTTAAAGAAATTATTTCGTATTGATAGTCTCTTTTATCAAATCCTCGCCTATAATGCCGTAAAATTGAGGATATATAGTCTCCATAACGCTTCGCCATTTAGCTTTTTGCGCTTCTGTGAGCGTATAAATTTTAAATTTGCCTTTTGAATTAGCCTCGTACTCTTTCAAAAGTTTTAAAATATTTTCGTCATCTTTAGCCGCCTCTTCGCGCTCGTAAGCGGTAGCTTCTTTCATGGCTTGAACGACAAGCGGTTTCAAATCTTCAGGAAAGCCGTCCCAAAATTTCTTGCTCATGATGACAAGATATCCCAAATATCCATGGTCGCTTATCGTATAGCTTGACTGAACTTCATGAAATTTGGAGTTATAAAAATTCGCGTATGGATTTTCTGCCGCATCAACAACGCCTTGCTGTAAAGCCGAATAAACTTCCGAAAACGGTAAAATCTGCGGATTGCCGCCTATGGCTTTAAATTGCGCTTCAAGCACTTTTGAACTCATAGAGCGGAATTTCTGTCCTTTTGCATCTTGCGGCTCTATGATAGTTTTTTTGCTTGATGAGAAATTTTTAAAGCCTGCGTCCCAATACTCCATAGCGATAAAACCCTTCTCTTCAACTTTCTTTTTAAGCTTGCCGCCGACGCTGCCGTCCATGACTTTATACAAATGCTCTTTGTCTCTAAATATAAACGGTAAGTCAAAAAGCTGCATTTCGGGCGTTATCCTTGTAAAAACAGAGAGACTTGGCATGGCAATCTGCACATTTCCCATTTGAAGCTTTCTTAAAACGTCTTCATCTTTGGATAGCTGCGCGCTTGGAAAAACTTCAACTTTGACTTTGCCTTCTGTCAGCTCTTCAACTTTTTTTGCAAAAAAATCAGCCGCTTTGCCCTTAGGCGTATTGGCATTGACGACATGCGAAACTTTGATGGTATAGTCAGCCGCGTTTGACACGCCTGCCGCAACAACAACTCCTAATAAAACCTTTAAAAATTTTTTCATTGCTTCTCCTTATACTTTTTTTGAATGCTTATTATTATAGATTTAGTTGCTGAAAAACTATATTAAATCGTTACGATTTTACCAAAACAAGAGAGCCGCTGTTACCTTGCGAAACATAGGAAAAGTATATTTCCCTTTTTTGAGGGCGGTAAATTCAACTGTTTATGCGCAATTAATGATAATGATACTTAAAATATAATCTTGCGCCGTTTTTAAGCGCTTTTGATTTTGAAAAGCACAAATTTAAAAAACAGCGCGCCGATTATTGTGGCGATAAGCGAACTTATCATGATAGTGAGTTTCACCTCTTCCAAAAGCGCGCCTTCAAATGTAAGCGTAGCGATAAAAATGGACATAGTAAAGCCTATGCCGCCCAAAAATCCCGCTCCGAGTATATGAAGCCACGAAAGGGAGTCCGGTTTTTTTGCCATGCCAAATTTTTCGGACAAAAATGTAAAAAGGAAAATGCCCGCTGGTTTTCCCGCAATAAGTCCTGCCATAATGCCGAGCGCAACGCTGTTCAGCGCAAATTCGCCGCCGATTGTAACTCCCGCATTGGCAAATGCAAACAACGGCATTATAAAATATGCGCTCATGGGATTTAGCGTGTGTTCTGCCATTATCAGCGGGCTGCGCTCCATGTTTTCAACTCTCAAAGGCACGGTAAATGCGAGTAAAACGCCCGAAATTGTCGCATGTATCCCGCTGTGATGCACAAAATACCATAAAAACACGCCGATAACGAGATAAACGATAATATTTTTCACACCGAATTTATTCAGACAAAACAGTAAAAATACCGTTCCCGCAGCCGCAAAAAGATACGGCAGCGCAATATCCGCCGAATAAAACAGTGCGATAACCGCTATCGCGCCCAAATCGTCCACTACGGCTAAAGTTACCAAAAATATTTTCAGTTCCAACGGCACGCGTTTTCCAAGCAGCATTAAAACGCCGAGCGCAAATGCTATATCCGTAGCCATCGGGATACCAAAACCGTGTATGTATTCCCCGCCTGCATTAAAAATAAAATAGATGCAAATCGGTATAATCATGCCGCCGAACGCCGCGATAATCGGAAACGCCGCCTTTTTAACGGAAGCAAGATTGCCGATAAGCATCTCTTTTTTTATCTCAAGCCCGATAGAGAGGAAAAATACCGCCATCAAAACGTCATTCACCCACTCATGCATCGTTAAAGAGGCGCGAAATTCGCCGAAAACAACGCCAAGTGAACTTTGCCAAAATCCATGATATATATCGCTCATTACTGCGGTATTTGCGGCGGTAAGCGCGAAAATTGTTGTAAATAAAAGCAGTATGCCGCCGAAACTTTCAAGATGTATGAACTCTTTGATGAGATTTAACGCCCTTGAACTTGTTGTCTGTATCTGCCGTCTCATGAAACTCCTTTTATTCGCGTGCAAAACGCTTTTACCTCTTTGTCTATGGAAAATACCTCGCCAAGATTTCTTGCATGCGCACTTTCAAACTCTTTCATAGCTTTTAGCGAATAAACGGCTATATCGGTAAAGGCTATCTTATTTTGCAAAAAAAGTTCCGCCGCAGTCTCGTTTGCGGCATTTAAAACCGTGCCAAGATGCGGCTTTTCGAGCAATATTTCGCGAAGCTCCCATGCGGGATAACGCTTAAAATCTATAACATGAAATTCTATGTTTTTTATCTCCAAAAGATTGACAGGGGAAAGTATCGGCTCTTTAACTTCTCCCAAAAGCGCGAAAGCGATAGGCAGCCTCATGTCGGTTTTCGCCAAATGCGCCGTTGTGCTGCCGTCAACAAAATCAACAAGCGCATGCACAATGGATTTGGGTTCTATGAGCGCGTCTATATTGTTGGCGTTAAACAGCCACCGCGCTTCCAAAATCTCAAAAAGCTTGTTTATCATTGTCGCGCTGTCTATCGTTATTTTTTGCCCCATTTTCCAATTCGGATGGTTCAGCGCTTCTTCTATTTTGGCATTTTTCAATCTTTCCAAAGGCGTATCGCGAAAAGCGCCTCCGCTTGCGGTTAAAGTGAGTTTTTTTGGTTCTCTGCCGTTTAGAAGATACCAAAGTCCGAAATGTTCGCTGTCTATGGGAACAATGCGCGAAATATCCAAAAATTCACCCGCGCTCACCAATGACTCTTTATTTGCAAGCGCGACTTTATAGCCTTTTTCAAGAGCTTTCGCCGTAGGAGCAAGTCCCGCTATGCCCACAAGCGCGTTTACCAAAACCATGCCCTCTTTATATGCGGCGTCTATCATTTCCAAAACGCCCTCAGCTCCTGCAAATACATTCGCATGATTTATTTCACATGCTTTTGCTTCGTCGCCTATAGCGACAAATTTCGGCGAAAACTCCTCTATCTGTCTGTTTAACAGTTCGCTGTTTTTATTCGCGCAAAGAGCGGTTATTTTCAGGTTGAATTTTTTGGCGATAGAAAGAGTATTGCGCCCGATAGAGCCTGTAGAGCCTAAGAGTACCATTATTTCAATGTTTTCAGCGCATTTTCTATTATCTGTATCGTAGAAGCCGTATCGGCGTCAATCCCAATGGGAATACCGATATTAAAAATATTCAAAAGTACGACCATGACGACCGCGCCGAATAGATATCCGTCCGCTCTGTCCAATACGCCGCCATGACCCGGGAGTATATTGCCGCTGTCCTTAACGCCTGCGCTTCTTTTGAGATAACTTTCAAACAAATCTCCAAAAATGGACGATATGGACACAAGAACAGAGATAAACAAAGAGGCAAAAAAGCCGACATCTATGATAATTCCGACTATCACGCCAAATATCACTCCAGCAGCCAGCCCCGAATAAACGCCCTCCCATGTCTTTTTCGGAGAAACGGGCGAAAACGGCGTTGAACCTATCGCTCTGCCTGCATAAAATGCCGCCGTATCCGTAGCGCATACGATAAACGCGAGCCATACAAGATATTTCATGCCAAAATCATGAGAGAGTGAAAGTATAAAAAGCATTGGCGCAAGCGGATAAAGAAGCGGGAATAAAGATTTGTAATCCATACTGTTTTTAAACGCCATGGAACTTATGGCAAGCGCCAAAAGCCCAAAAACAATTATCTGCGGATATGGACAGAAATAAGCCAGTATCCATGCGGCGGCGGCGTAAACATACACCATAATATTATCTTCAATTTTTAATATTTTGACTGTTTCATAAATCGCTACAGCGGCTATCGCGCCGATTACCGCCCAAGTAACAAAAGCCCAGTCAAGCCAAACTATAAATATAGCGGCGGCGGCTAAAATCAACCCTGTGATAAACCGTTCATTATGAGCAATATCTTTAATATCCATACCATTCCCCTTTTTTTGCTTTTATCATATCAAATTTGCGCTTGAGTTTTACCTAAACGGCTACGATTTGGAAATACAAACGGTTTTAAAATCCGTATATGTTACATGTGCGCCGCTTATGATTTTTACGTTACGCCGCGGCGTAAAATCCACTTCATAAACTCCCGCCCCAAGCGTACTGAAATTTACGCACAGTTTCGCGCAAAATTCAAGCGCGTTTGCAGGAACGCCGCTTTTATCGGTTTTGAGTATCACATGCGCTGAAGCAATATCTTTCACATGAAACCAAATATCGTTTTTTTTTGCGGTTTTTAAAATTTCCGCATTGCCTTTTTCGTTTTTGCCGACCAGCGCTTTGCATCCTTCTATAAAAAACGCGCAAAACGCGCTCTTTGCCTCCTCTTTTTTGTCTGCGGCTTTTCGTTTTGGCAGTAAAATCTCAGCCTCTTCCTTATTCTCGGCTTCGCTAAGAGCGCCCAAAAGCAGTTTTGCAAATTCTATTTTTTCAGTTAAATTCTGCCGCTCTTTATGAAGCGATTTGGCTTTTTGTTTTAACTTTTTCGCTTTGTCAAAAAGTTTATCTATACTCTCCTGCACTCTGCCGTCAAGCGCGATTTTATAGCTTTGTCCGTCAATATCCGCAAGTTCGCACTCTTTTTCATAATCTTTCAAAACATGCCTGTGCATGAGCAGTAACTCCGCTTTTTTACTCTCTAAAAAAGCCTCTTTTTGCAGCTCATTTTCGCTTCCCAAATCATCAAGCATTTTTTGCAATTTATCTATTTTTTTGCTCAGCAGAGCCGTTTTTACAGCTTTGAAACTCTCCAGCTCTTTTTTTTGCATTGCACTGTAACATTCATGTAAAAAAACTTCCGCATCGTCTATCTTAACAGCGCTCTCATGTATTGTAAAATGCGGCAGCACAGCTAACTTTTCACCGATTTTAACCGCTCTGCATGAAACGCTCTCGTCTATATGTCGCAGGGCTTCCGCGACAATTTCATTTTCATCTAAAATAATAGCGTTTGTATTTCTGCCCGTAAATTCAAGCCTAAGCGTTGAAACGGTTGTTTTGTAACTGTTTTTTTGTAAAACTTTAATATTTAATACGCGGTCGTTTAAACTTACATTCATGCGCTCAATGGCGGCATTTGTAAATCTTTTTGCTAACGCCGTATCAAACGGCGCGCAATAGCGTCTCGCGGCATAAAAACGGCTGCATGTAAAAAGCGCGGACGCGCCTCTTTTCATGTTTGCATAAAGCGTAAAATTTTGAAAATTTATCTTTAAAGTATTGTCTTCCACCCGCAAAATAGAGTTTATATGCTTAAAACTCTGCAAAAATTCGCAGCATGCAAGGAGTTCGTAATATTTCATGACAAAAAGTGGATTTGCGGTTATTCGCCGCCTATGTCGTCCATGTCGCCCTGACCCTCGTCTATATCCCGTAAAATTTGAGATTGTCTGATAGTTTGCGCGCCCGTGAGTTTAGCTTGTATCTCTTCTATGATTCTCTTTTTTTCGTCAAATGGCAAATCGGAAATTTTAACTTGGTCTAACAAGTTTTTTAATTCATGCGGCGTCCTGTTTTCAAGATTTATTACCATTTGCTCTCCTTGTAAAAAATTGTCGCATTATATTGGAAATTTAAAAATAAAGCAATATTTTTTTGCTATTTGTACAAAATATTTCAAAAATATCTCTTTTTTTGCCGTTTTTTTGTAACTTTTTTACAAATTATTGCCAAAATTCATAACAGGAAGCCGTAAGGTAAAGCGGTGAAAAAATTAACGGAAACGGCGATCAAAGTCCCCATTTTTTTGCCATTTTGTCCAATTCGCCCGAAGTTTTAAGTTCGTTTACGGCGTCATTTATTATCTTTGCCAAAGCGGCATCGCCTTTTTTGGACGCAATTCCATACCTTTCTTCAGAGAGTATATCGTCTAAAATTACGGTATTTTTCGTCTGATAGCCCAGCAGTATGGATTTGTCTGCAGAAAAACAGTCTATCATGCCGGAATTAAGCGCGGATTTGACCTCGGAATATGTTCTAAAACTAAAAAATTTGATTTTTATATCGCTGTTTCTGGCTTTTTCCTGCAAAATCGCTTTTGATGTCGCATCGTAAATTATACCAACGCTTTTGCCGTCCAAATCATTAAACGATTTGATATTTGAGCCGTTTTTTACCATCAGCGCAACTCCATCCGTATAATATGCATCTGAAAAATCGTAAAGCGATTGTCTCTCTTCCGTGATGCTGAAAGTCGCGATGACTACATCAACTTCGCCGCGCTCAAGCGCATCTTCTCTTGTCTTTATCGTAACGGGTATCAATTCAATGCCGCCCTCTTCTCCCAAAATCTTTTTCGCAACAGCTTTTGCGATGTCTATCTCAAAACCGTCTATGATATCGTTTGATGGGTTTTGATAGCCAAATTTCGGCACATCTGTTTTGACGCCGACCAAAAACGCGCCCCTGTCCAGTATATTTTGCACCCCTTTTGAGCTGTTGATATATGCCAAACTGCATCCTGCAAATATAATTAAGCTTGCCAAAAAAATAAACTTTTTCATCCTGCATCCTCTCCCTTAAATATGCATAAATTAATTAATAATTTAGCACAAATATAATAAAGTTATTGCCCCATGAAAAAATTACTTTAAAAAAGACGGCTAACAGCCAAACAGCCCGTCTTTCAATTCGGCTCGCTTATTTTTATTGTGGTGGTTGTAAACGCCCCTATTTTTCCGCTCTTCGAAGGTCTCTTTTACGACATGTTTTTCCATTTCGCCATTAAAAACGGCTCTTTCGCTTTCAAAATGTTTCAATCTATCCTCAGCCATTGCAATATATTTATCCGAAATTTCAATGCCCGTATAGTTATGTCCAAGCATTTTGGCGGCAAGCAAAGTTGTTCCGCTGCCGCTGTAAGGGTCAATAACAGTGCATTTTTTCTTATCGTCCAATATAGAATAGATACATCTTAATGGAAGCTGAAGCGGAAACGGCGCGGGGTGTTCATTTTTCTGTTCGGGCAAAAATCTCCATACAGATGTCATGAGGGCATGTTTTGATAATAGCTCTTTTCCAATTAGATTGCTGTTTTTTGGTTTGCAGAGCCAATATATCCTCTCTTCTACCTGCCAAAATCTCCATCCTCTGATATTTGCCGCGATACCTCTATCCCATATAATCTCCTGCCTGATGCTCCATTTTGTTTTCAGCAGCCACTCCATGGGGTGTATCATTCTGCCTTTGTCCCATCGCAATTTGTGGTTATAGAAAAAATTTCCGCCCTCTTTTGTTATCCTGTAAAGTTCGTCCAAAACCGCAATCTGCTCCGCTTGATATTCATGTTCGCTTTTTTTATCCGTTGCATTGTCGTATTCCACATTTTTGACCAGCCAGCCTTTATGTTTTTCGCCTTTATTGTAAGGAGGAGAGGTAACGCCGATATCCGCAAAATTATCCGGCAGTTTTGCAAGTTCAGTTTTTGTATCGCCTTTGATTATTTGATTTAGTGTATTTTTCATGGTTTGTTTCCAATACTGTTTTAAAGAGTAAAATTTTAGCATGATTTCAAATTATAATTTGATATAATGCAATAATTTATTTTGAGGAATTATTATGGCTAAAAATAGTGGTCTTGGCGCAGGTATTGCTACAATTGCTATTGGTGCGGCAATAGGTTTTGGAGTAAACGAATATATGGAGTCAAATCGTTATCCTATATTGAGTGAATTTTACCTTGTGGAAAAATGTGCCGAATCTTCCAGAGATTCTCTCACTTTGAAGCAATATGGAAACAAGGTGGAAATTTGCGCATGCGCACTTGAAAATACTCAGAAAGAGTATAAGCATAAAGACATATCAAGCAAAGAAAAGCAGAACTCATTTGTAAAAAAATTTAAAGAAGAGGCTGATAAGTGTTTAGATCAGCCTCATTAAATTACTTTTTGGGAGGATTGTTATCTCTTCCCTTGCCTGACTTGCCGCCGGTTTTTGACGGCCAACCTGCTTCTGCCATTTTGTTTTTACCTCCTTTCAAAATATCAACCAATTACTTGGTTCGATTGGAATTATAAAACACATGGGAGGGACAATTGGGGACAGATAATTTAAGTCAGACGGAGCAACTCCAAAAAGAAATCAAAGAGCTGTTGAAACAAATGGGAATGAGTCAAGCCGAATTTATCAGGAGCTGTTCTGATTTATCTGAAGAAGAGATAAACCCAGAAATTGAGAATTTTAAAAAACAGTTGCAGCGCAAAACTACAAAAACAGATACTCTGAAAAAATACTTGAAGATTATATATGAAAGCGACGAATATGAAAAATTAAACCGCATTAAGTTAAGACCAAAACTTAAAAACGATAATTTCTCTCAAGATTTTGAAAAAGAAATGAAAAAAATCTCAGAATATATTGACGAAAAAATAAAAGAGAATGAAGAACTTGAATAATTGATTTGATAAATAGAAAGGACTAAAATTGCTTTAATTTTGGGAAAAATGCAAAGAAGATAAAAAATAAAGTAGGTAGAAAAGACTGATGAAAAAATATGAGAGATTATATTGAAAACTGTAAAATATATTGATGGAAGAAATGGAAGAAAAATAACTTTTACGAAGCCGGCAGCGACCTACATTTCCGCTCTAGTAAAGAGAAGTATCATCGGCGATGAGCTGCTTAGCTTCCTGGTTCGGTATGGAACAGGGCGTTTCCAACTCTCAATAGCCGCCGGCAGCGTAAAATAAATCTATTTCATTATCTTTTCAAATAAACGGGGTTCTCCGTTTTATCTTTAAAGATAAATCTGTTTTCATGAATAGGCTTATTTTACGCTTTCGTAAAATGTTTTATCGTTAATGTCAAACGCAGATATACTCTGCCTTGTTTTAAGCGTAACGTTTTCATGAGAATAAAGTTATCTCTTGAAAAAATAAGTATTTTAAACTAAGAATGAAGTCAATCGTTTAAAAGAACTCGGATATGATTATTTGATTTTTCAGGAGAACAAGGCGGAGAAATTTTTTGTGAAGGGAGTTTACATGAAGTAAATGACCAAACAAAAAATTTATCTAACGAAGTTATCCGTAAAAAGCAAAAATCAGAAATACGCTTAACAAGGAAGTGATACGATTAAAAAGAATAAGCCAAACGACCTATTAGTACCGGTCAGCTAAAGGACTCTCATCCATTACACATCCGGCCTATTAACCTTGTAGTCTTCAAGGGGTCTTCAGGGAAGGTTCATCTCGGAGTTGGCTTCTTGCTTAGATGCTTTCAGCAGTTATCACATCCGAACATAGCTACCGGGCGATGCTCTTGGCAGAACAACCCGTACACCAGTGGTTCGTCCATCTCGGTCCTCTCGTACTAGAGATAGCTCTCCTCAACCTTCCTACGCCCACGGCAGATAGGGACCGAACTGTCTCGCGACGTTCTGAACCCAGCTCGCGTACCGCTTTAAATGGCGAACAGCCATACCCTTGGGACCTGCTTCAGCCCCAGGATGCGATGAGCCGACATCGAGGTGCCAAACCTCCCCGTCGATGTGAGCTCTTGGGGGAGATCAGCCTGTTATCCCCGGGGTACCTTTTATCCTTTGAGCGATGGCCCTTCCACACAGAACCACCGGATCATTATGACCGACTTTCGTCTCTGCTCGACTTGTATGTCTCACAGTCAAGCTGGCTTGTATCATTATACTCTACAAACGATTTCCAACCGTTTTGAGCCAACCTTTGTAAGCCTCCGTTACTTTTTAGGAGGCGACCGCCCCAGTCAAACTACCCACCAGACATTGTCCTGAATGAGGATAACTCATTCCAGTTAGCTGTCAGAATAAAGAAGAGCGGTATCTCAACAACGGCTCATCATGGACCAGAATCCATGAATCAAAGCCTCCCGCCTATCCTGCGCATCGTTATCCCAACAGCAGTGTCAAGCTATAGTAAAGGTCCACGGGGTCTTTCCGTCTTGCCGCGGGTAGGAGGAATTTTCACCTCCACTACAATTTCACTGGATTCCTGGTCGAGACAGCTCCCATCTCGTTACGCCATTCATGCAGGTCGATATTTAATCGACAAGGAATTTCGCTACCTTAGGACCGTTATAGTTACGGCCGCCGTTTACCGGGGCTTCGATCAAGCGCTTTGACTTGCGTCTTACGCCATCAATTAACCTTCCGGCACCGGGCAGGCGTCACACCCTATACATCCTCTTACGAGTTAGCAGAGTGCTGTGTTTTTGGTAAACAGTCGGGAGGGACTCTTTGTTGCAGCCTCTAAAGCTTCAATCCGCGAGGGATTTAACCAAAGTAGGCACACCTTATACCGAAGATACGGTGCTATTTTGCAGAGTTCCTTAACCAGGATTCTTCCACGCGCCTTAGAATACTCATCTCACCCACCTGTGTCGGTTTACGGTACGGGCAATTACAGATAAACTTAGAAACTTTTCTTGGCTCGACGGCATCAACAAAATTCCATCCGCTCCGAAGAGCATCAGGTCTCCGTCAGATCTCGAATTGAGGATACGGATTTGCCTATATCCTCATCTACATCCTTAGACGTACATTTCCATCAGTACGCTTCGTTTAGCCCTAAGCGTCCTTCCATCGCGCTCTATAATTGGTAATCGGAATATTAACCGATTTGCCATCGTCTACCCCTTTCGGACTCGACTTAGGTCCCGACTAACCCTACGATGACGAACATCGCGTAGGAAACCTTGGGTTTTCGGCGAAGAGGATTCTCACCTCTTTTATCGCTACTCATGCCTGCATGCTCACTTCGTATCGCTCCAGCGCTCCTTACCGGTACGCCTTCAATGCTGATACGAACGCTCTCCTACCACTTGCTGCGCACATTCAAATATTAAGTTGTTATCTTTATCTTTGATATTTTCTCAAAAACATGTTTTTGAGTTTTATTATGAAATAGAGTTTTTAAATTCTCTTTTTTCTTTATCTTTGATATTTTCTCAAAAACATGTTTTTGAGAAATATAACTTGAAATACTTGAAAGTGCGCAGCAAATCTACAGCTTCGGTACTTACTTTAGCCCCGTTATATTTTCCGCGCAAAATCACTAGACCAGTGAGCTGTTACGCTTTCTTTAAAGGATGGCTGCTTCTAAGCCAACCTCCTGGTTGTTTAAGTAACTTCACATCGTTTTCCACTTAAGTAAGATTTAGGGACCTTAGCTGGTAGTCTGGGTTGTTCCCCTTTTGACGACGCATTTTATCACCCGCCGCCTGACTGCCGTGATTACATTATGGGTATTCGGAGTTTGATAGGGTTTGGTACATTGGTGTATGCCCTAGCCCATTCAGTGCTCTACCCCCCATAATTACTTCACAACGCTATACCTAAATATATTTCGGAGAGAACCAGCTATCACGAAGTTTGATTGGCCTTTCACCCCTATCCACAAGTCATCCGAAACCGTTTTAATGGTTACCGGTTCGGTCCTCCACTAGCTCTTACACCAGCTTCAACCTGCTCATGGATAGATCACTTCGCTTCGGGTCTGCAGCCAGTGACTAATTCGCCCTATTAAGACTCGCTTTCGCTACGGCTCCGGGTTACCTTAACCTTGCCACTGACCACAACTCGCAGGCTCATTATGCAAAAGGCAGTCCATCACCCTGATAAATCATAGGGCTCTGAATGATTGTAAGCAAATGGTTTCAGGTTCTATTTCACTCCCCTCGCTGGGGTTCTTTTCACCTTTCCCTCACGGTACTTGTTCACTATCGGTCTGTAAGTAGTATTTAGGGTTGGAGGGTGGTCCCCCCAGGTTCAGACAGGATAACACGTGTCCCGCCCTACTCAGGATACTGCTAAGTTAAAGTTGGTTTCATATACGGGAGTATCACCCTCTATGCTTGTCCTTTCCAGAACATTCTACTGGTCGTCTTTAATCTATGCTGCAGTCCTACAACCCCGTTAGTAAACTAACGGTTTGCCCTATGTCCGATTTCGCTCGCCGCTACTATCGGAATCTCGTTTGATTTATTTTCCTCCGGGTACTGAGATGTTTCACTTCTCCGGGTTCGCTCCCATAAAGGGTAACTGACATAATCAGTTGGGTTGCCCCATTCGGAAATCTCTGGCTCAAAGCCCCTTGACGGCTCACCAAAGCTTATCGCAGTCTAGTACGTCCTTCATCGCCTCTTACAGCCAAGGCATCCACCATTTGCTCTTAAGCGCTTACCTTTTTTGGTTAATTCTTTTAAGCAATAACTTCGCCGCATTTTCAAAAACATTCGGTTACATAGTGTTGCTATGCGCCCTTCATATCTTTTCAATGCGCCTCGTTCTTACTTAAAATCTTTTAGCCATATTTTTTAACACTTTGAAATGTTCAAAGTATTCTTTATCGCATCACTTCCTTGTTAAGCATATTTATATTAATACCGCTCTTTTTATATCCGAAAAGAGATAATCTCTTTTGCGTTTATCTCATGAGCAATATATATTTATCTCTTAACAAGTAAAATCTCAATGCAATTGTATATTTGCGTTTAAGTTGACATTAACAATAATAAGTTAAATAACATTTAGACTAAAAAGCCTAATTTAAATCTTTAAGCAGTTAAAGACTTGAATTAAACTTTTGAGTGAAATAAAAAGCCGTAAGCAAAGTTTTTGGCTTTTATCTCTTTTTATTTCTTTGCCGTTTTTATATTTTTGTCTTTGCGCAGCCTCTTTTAAATGGTGGGACTAAGAGGATTTGAACCTCTGACCTCACCCTTATCAGGGGTGCGCTCTAACCAGCTGAGCTATAGTCCCCTCAGATTGGACAAGGCGTAAAATTTTTCAATTTTTAACAAATTTTAACAAACAATGCGCCGATGCAAAAATTTGGTGGAGAATAGCGGGATCGAACCGCTGACCTCCTGCGTGCAAAACAGGCGCTCTCCCAGCTGAGCTAATTCCCCTTTTACTCGTTTTTAACTTTTCTGTTTGGCTTAAAATTCCAAACTGTCAAAGGTTTTTGCCTTTTGCGTTGGTTTGGCGCAAGTAAATTTTCGTCAATCTTTCAAAACTAAACAAGCGCCTTTAAAAATCACTCTTAGGATTTTTTGGGTTATCTATCCAAACGAATGGATAGACTATACTCTAGAAAGGAGGTGATCCAACCGCAGGTTCTCCTACGGTTACCTTGTTACGACTTCACCCCAGTCGCTGATCCCACCGTGGTCGGTAACTGATTTAGTATTCCGGCTTCGGGTGAAATCAACTCCCATGGTGTGACGGGCGGTGAGTACAAGACCCGGGAACGTATTCACCGTGACATAGCTGATTCACGATTACTAGCGATTCCGGCTTCATGGAGTCGAGTTGCAGACTCCAATCCGAACTGGGACGCGTTTTAAAGATTTGCTCCACCTCGCGGTATTGCGGCTCTTTGTACGCGCCATTGTAGCACGTGTGTAGCCCTGGGCATAAGGGCCATGATGACTTGACGTCGTCCCCACCTTCCTCCTCCTTACGAAGGCAGTCTGTTTAGAGCGCTCAGCCGAACTGTTAGCAACTAAACACGAGGGTTGCGCTCGTTGCGGGACTTAACCCAACATCTCACGACACGAGCTGACGACAGCCGTGCAGCACCTGTCTCTAAGTTTCGGCAAGCCGACACTCCCGTATCTCTACAGGATTCTTAGGATATCAAGTCCAGGTAAGGTTCTTCGTGTATCTTCGAATTAAACCACATGCTCCACCGCTTGTGCGGGTCCCCGTCTATTCCTTTGAGTTTTAATCTTGCGACCGTACTCCCCAGGCGGAACACTTAATCTGTTAAGTGCATTACTGCTCTGTCTAGCAAAGCAACAACTAGTGTTCATAGTTTAGGGCGTGGACTACCAGGGTATCTAATCCTGTTTGCTCCCCACGCTTTCGTGCCTCAGCGTCAGTTAAGTTCCAGTAGATCGCCTTCGCAATGAGTATTCCTGGTGATATCTACGGATTTTACCCCTACACCACCAATTCCATCTACCTCTCCCTTACTCTAGGCTGCCAGTTTCCTAAGCAGTTCAACAGTTAAGCTGTTGGATTTCACTTAAGACTTGACAACCCGCCTACGCACCCTTTACGCCCAGTAATTCCGAGTAACGCTTGCACCCTCCGTATTACCGCGGCTGCTGGCACGGAGTTAGCCGGTGCTTATTCATTTGGTACCGTCATTATCTTCCCAAATAAAAGGAGTTTACACACCGAAATGCGTCATCCTCCACGCGGCGTTGCTGCATCAGGGTTTCCCCCATTGTGCAATATTCCCCACTGCTGCCTCCCGTAGGAGTCTGGACCGTGTCTCAGTTCCAGTGTGGCTGATCATCCTCTCAGACCAGCTACGCGTCATAGCCTTGGTGAGCCGTTACCTCACCAACAAGCTGATACGATACAGCCCCATCCCTTGGCGTAAAAGCTTTCCCGTTAATACTTACGGATTAACGGAGTATGGGGTATTAGCAGTCGTTTCCAACTGTTGTCCCCCTCCAAGGGGCAGGTTAGCTATACATTACTCACCCGTGCGCCACTAACTTCAAAAGAGCAAGCCCTTTTTCAGTCCGTTCGACTTGCATGTGTTAAGCACGCCGCCAGCGTTCACTCTGAGCCAGGATCAAACTCTCCATAAGTAAATTGCTGTTTTTAAGCGATAACTTCGTTAAATTTTTAAAGCATTCGGTCATTTACTTACTTGTAAACTCCCTTCGCGCTTTAAAAACCTGCCTCGTTCTCAACTTAAAACCAATCAATTTCAACGATTGATACTATATATAAATATCTCAACCGTTAATTATTAAAAGCGAAGTTTAAAACTTCATCTTTTTAATGTTTGAAAAGTTTATGCAATAGATAAATTGCTCAAATTTATCTACCGACCCAAGCTTGATTTTTTATTTGGTCGCTTGTTTAGATTTCAAAGATTGACATTGACAAAAATATTGTTTCTAAAGAACGCATAACAATCATAAAAAGTTATGAGAGTTAAAAACTTGAATGCTTTAAAACAGGGAGTTCTCGGTAAAAAGAAGCTCCTGCCTTTTCAAACAAGGACGAAATTATATAGTTATGATGCTTAATAGGAGCTGATAAAAGAGAAAGGGGAGGGAAAATTTAAAA
>JAITAB010000036.1 GCA_031284315.1 Campylobacteraceae bacterium | reverse complement strand
TAGAGCGGAAATGTAGGTCGCTGCCGGCTTCGTAAAAGTTATTTTTCTTCCATTTCTTCCATCAATATATTTTACAGTTTTCAATATAATCTCTCAAAATTGTAAATACTTTAACTTGTCTTTTTATTTATTTGGCTGTATAACATATGAGTAGGCTTGCATTATTTTGACAATTTATAGCTTTAAAGGATAGCTATGCATTGACTTGCTTGACATGCACAAGCTTACTCTAATCAAGTTGTTTTAATAGATTTTTATATACAATTGTGAAGACTTTTTATAAATAAACCGTTCAATGTGAATATAATACATAGAAATATCACGCTTTAAAAGTAGATTTTTTTGTATATATAGTAATATAATATTTTAAAATAAGAGGATAATTAATGCAGAAGCATTCAGATAAAGACCCTGAATATGAAAGTGCTCTTGTAAAAATAATCACCGAAAATTGGCGGTTAATGCAGTTATTTTTAAAAGTTGTGTCAAAGTTAGACAATAACGAAGCCGCAAAGTATTGCAATCAAGCCAGATATATCAAAAAAATAATTGATGGCAGTTTGCAAGAAATTGATTTAAAAATAGTTGATTTGTCTGGAGAAGTTTATGATGCAGGCATGGCGGCAACAGCTATCAATTTGGAAGATTTTGATTCAAGCGAAATATTAATTGTAGAGCAAATGATAGAGCCGTTAATAATGAGTAAAAACGGCGTAAAAAAGCAGGGATTAATAAGTTTAGTAAAGGCAGTAAACAGATGAAACATATTGGAATAGATTTAGGCACTACAAATAGTGCCATATCAAGCTTTGATGGGCAAAATATACAGATTTTTAAAAGTCCGGAGCAACACGATGTTACGCCTTCCGTTATTTTTTTTGATAAAAGGGGCAATAAATATGTTGGTTCAAGGGCGTATAATAATGCTTCTATTAATCCAGACAACACAGCAGCTTTATTTAAAAGATTCATGGGTACAAGTACCAAAATTAATATAAAAAATATCAATAAGCAGCTTTCGCCAGAAGAGTGTTCAGCTGAAATTCTTAAAACACTTTTCGGATATTTACCCGAAAATACCAAAAATGGTGATTTGGCAGGCACAGTGATAACCGTTCCAGCAGCATTTAACCAGATGCAAAAAGATGCGACAATGTATGCAGCAGAATTGGCTGGTATAGGCAAAGTAGCCATCATGCAAGAACCGGTTGCCGCGGTTATGAGTGTTATGAGAACGAGAAAAAATGATGGAATTTTTTTGATATATGATTTAGGTGGAGGTACCTTGGATATAGCAATTGCAGAAAGCATTTCGGGAAAAGTTAATTTATTATCGCATGGCGGCATAGCAATGTGTGGCGGTAGAGACTTTGACAGAGCCATTTTTGATAATATTATAAAACCATGGCTTTTGAAAGAGTTTAGCTTACCAGATGATTTGAGTATTAATCCCCAATTTAAAATATTAAACAGAATGGCCATTTGGGCTGCAGAAAGAGCAAAAATAGAACTGTCTTCAAGAGATGAAGCAACGATAAGTTTATCAGAAACAGAGTTAAATGTTAAAGATTTGAATGGAAATGAAATATATATAAATATTGGATTGAGCAGAGATGATTACAATCCAATAATAGAGGAGATGGTAATCGATTCAATTATGGCAACAAGAGAGTCATTGGAGAAAGCAGGCTTAACCCCCAACGATGTAGAAAGAGTTGTTTTTGTGGGAGGACCTACTCAGTACAAACCGCTAAGAGACAAAGTTTCATTTGAGCTTGGCATTGCTTCATCTATTGACATTAATCCCATGACCGCAGTATCTGAAGGGGCGGCGCTTTTTGCAGAATCAATTGATTGGGACAGCAAAAACAGAAATAGAAAAAGATACAAAGACACTATAGATATAAAAAATCTTGACATAATATTTGACTACACAGCTCGAACCCCAAACATAAAAGCAAAAATTTTAGTAAAAACAACAAGACAAAATATCAATGGTTTTGAATTTCAGGCAGACAGTATAGAAACTGGGTGGACATCTGGAAAGATAGGCTTAAAGAACTCCATGTATATAGATTTGCCATTATCAAAACTTGGCGACAACAGTTTTCAAATTTATATTTTTGACTCTATCGGCAATAGTTTGCATATAGAACAATCTATCATTATTATTACCAGAACTACTGTGAGTATTGATGCCATTCCGTCATCAAGTTCCATTGCCGTTGAAATAAAAGATAAAATTGGCGGAAAACCAATGCTGGATTATTTAGTGAAAGAAGGTAATCAATTGCCAATTAAGGGGCAAAAAATATATAAAGCTGGGGAGATGCTTAAAGCAGGTGCTAATAATTCGCTTAAATTTAAATTATGGGAAGGGGAAATTGCGGATATACCGGAAGATAATAGATTTATAGGCACTTTTGAAATTAGGGGGTCTGATTTTGATACAGGTGTTGTTCCGCTAGGAGCTGATTTGATTGTAGATTATGAAATGTTGGATTCTGGTAATATTGTTTTGGATGTTTCCATACCTGCAATAGGAAACTCTTTTAATAGCGGAAGAAATTTTTACTCAAGAAGTGCGGGACAGATTGATTATTTTTCTGCAGAAAAATTAATAGAAAAAGAGACTAATGATATAAAAAGCAGAATAGAAAAACTTGAAGAATATATTCAGGACGAAGATATAGAAGAAATCAAAAACAAACTGCCGAATATTGCAGATGCAAGGATATATCATTCCGATCCTGAAAAGATAAAACATATAATGGACAGCATACAAGAATCCAAGAAACTTTTATCTAAAGTTAGAAAAAATAATTTAAAAAAAATCAGACAGATTGAATTGGATAATGCGGTAAATTTTTTCAACGGAACATTATCGGAATACGCCAAAGTATCTGAAAAAAATAGATTTGATACCTTAAAGCAATCAGCGCAAAAATCGATAGAAAACGATTCTAGAGATTTTGAGCTGTATTTAGAAAATTTGAGAAATTTATTTTTTGATATTTTGTGGAATCAAGATTGGTTTATCATAGATAGATTTAGATATTTTTCAGAAAACCAATATCTGTTTTTAGATCAGATTGAATATTCAAAATTTATTAATATGGGGGAAAACGCCTTAAAGCAAGACGATATTGCTCAGCTTAGAAAGGTTGTCATAGCGATGCACAGCATCAAAATACATGTTGCGGAAGAAGACGATATATTTGAATCTTCCAATATTATCAGAGGCTAAAAAATGGCTTTATGGTTTCCAATAAAATTTAATATATGCCAACATGTAGAATATACAAAACCTGTTTTTTTCGGCGAAGATTGGCAAATTTTTGAAACTGACAACAATATCATATTTGTTTTTAAGTCTAATTTATTTGAAAAATGGCAAAAGTTGAATCTGCTTGATGAAACTATGTATATAAAATTTTCATACAGGCAAACAAATTATTTTTACATAATGTCTGATAAAAATTATATATTGCAGCCACTAAATAAATATCGCAGATTTATTGACGTAAATGATGCATATTCATTATCTGCTGCATTATGCAGTACAAGAAAAAAAATATCGGAAAATATATCGCTTGCTAATGGTATTTTTATTGAAAAATATTCTTTAGTGCTACCTGTATTTTTATTATCAGAGCATATAGATGATGATATAATATTTGGCATGTGGTTAACCGGAGGCGTAAATATTTCTGCATGTTCCACAAAAAGGCTATCCCAATTAGTTGGTTGGAGTGAAGATATTTTGATAGATATTATTAAAAAAGATAATGCAATATTTAAGGAAAAAAAGTTTAAACAGGCGCATATAGACAAAATGGTTAAAGAAAACAGTAAAGAGAGATTTTCTTTGCCTGGCAGACCGTCTTTGGAAAACTTTTTCAATGAATATGTAATTGATATTATAAACAATAGAGAAAAATATAAAGCTTTGGGTATAGATTCGCCATCGGCAATTATCTTGCAAGGACCTCCCGGCTGCGGTAAAACTTATGCGGTGGAACAGTTGGTAAATTTTTTAAATTGGCCTGCCTATAATATAGAAGCAACTGCAATAGCCAGCCCGTATATCCATGAAACAAGTAAAAAAATAGCAGAAATTTTTGAAGATGCAATAAAAAACTCTCCGTCAGCGCTGATAATTGATGAGATGGAGGCTTTTTTGTCCAATAGAGATAATAGCATAGGACATCATTTTATTGAGGAGATGGCTGAGTTTTTAAAGAGAATACCCGAAGCTATTGCCAATAATGTTTTGATAATCGCCATGACAAATAAAATAGATATGATTGACCCTGCGATTTTACGGAGGGGAAGATTTGACCATATTGTAAAGGTAGATTTTGCAAGCGCGATAGAAATAAAAGCCATGTTAAAAAATTTATTGTCCAAAATTGCTGTTGAAGATGATTTGGAGTTGGATTTGTTTGCTGAACAACTTGACGGAAAACCATTGTCAGATGTAGCTTTTTTTCTCAAAGAGGGGGCGAGATTTGCAGTTAAATCAAAAAAGGATAAATTGGATAACGATAGTCTGCGCAAGGCATTGAAGTCCGTAGTTAGCACAAAAAGAACAAAAGATAAAAAAAGTAGAGTCGGATTTATTTGATGCAAAAACAAAATAACGATAAAAAAGGTTTTGGCGGATTATCAAACTTAAGTAGTGATATAGATGATTTACTAAACAGCAAAGAAAAGAATCAATCTCATATTTTGCATGGAGAACAAAACAAGACAAACAATAATCAAAACAATAAAGGTACAGGATTGCCCAATTGGTTTTGGATAATAATATTGATAATTTTGATATGGATAATGATATTGGCAATAGTATTTGGAGCTTTATATTTTAGAGTTGCAAACACGACAACTTACGGTTTATCCAACGAATCAGATAATGCGCAAAGCGATTCGTATATAATGCAAAATAGTGTCTTGCCTGACGACTATCAAGAAACGGCATCATTCAAAAAAGATTCATATGCGGTGCAAAAAGATAACTATTTGGATGATTATTATGAGAGTAAACCAAATAAATATACCCAAACTCTTAACAGAAACGAACTGCTTTATTGCATGGCTGAAGCAATCAGGATTGATGCGGTACGCTATAAAATAGATAGCTATTCAAAGAGTGAGGTGGACAGATATAATTTGTTCATAAATAATTATAATGATATATGTTACAGTAAACAATATTATGAAAAAGATGAGAATTATGTTCAAAAATAGATAGATAAAAAAAAGAAAGAGTTGGAAGAGGAAGGAATTGAGAGATTTACTAAAGATACCAAAACTGCCGCCAAGACGCAAACATACTCTCTAACTATTGGCGTTACTCCACGAGATGCCGCTGTAAAAATTCTAAATATTAAACCAAAATATTATGACGGTATTAAATTGGAAAGAGGGGATTATCATATCTATGTTGTCAAAGATGGATATAAGCCGGTCAGTAGATGGATAAATATAAAACAAAATGAATATATCAATATAGCGTTGGAGAAAAATATTGAAATACCCGTTGCGCAAAAAACATCACCAGTTAAAATACAATCTACGCAAGCAAGTAACAGCAGCTTAGCCAGAACATCAAAACCTGACATGTCAAGCTTGCCTCAAACAGAAAGAAATGCCATAGAAAAGGTATGTAAACCACAAGAAACATTTTATGGTCCTGCCAGTTATTATAACTGCATCAGAGAACAGATGAATGCATTACAAGGATATAGATGATTTTTGATAATCCTTTTTATATTTTAGGCGCTACAACAAGGGATACGCGTCAAAAAATTATAGAACTTTCCGACGAAAAAATGTTTGAATTAAGCGAAGATTTGTGCCAAAAGGCAAGGTCGGAGCTGACTATGCCGAAGAAAAGATTGTTGGCGGAATTAAATTGGTTTCCGGGTATATCGCCGTCTAAAGCGCTAAATGCGATAAATTTGATATATAACAATAATTATAATGTTTTTAATGTGCAAAGCTTGACGGAGTTGTCAAAAATCAATATTATCTGCACTATTTTGAAAAAGAGAGATTTTGACCTTTCTGATGAAGAGTTGGAAGAGCTAATAATAAAGGTTGTTCAGATATTTGATACTTTAAGTATAGAATATATTCTTAGAGATATAAATGAAGATAGAAAAATCTCCCTTTTTCCGCTTATTGACGATACGGAACTCATAAAATGTGAAATTGAAGAAAAACAAAGAATTTGTGTAAAATCAATCATTAATAGATTAAACAGTATAGAAATAAACAACTTAATTAAAATAGTAACAAGAGTAGTAAATATCACAACAAAAAATGGCTCAACAAGCACGCCGCAGATTATCAATAATTTGATTGACGATTATCAACTGCATACTAAAAATTTTTTACTTTCAGAGTACGATAAGATTAAACAGCTTATCCAAGCCATACATGACAATGCTTCTTTTGGCGAAAGCGCTGTATTTACATTTGTGAAAAGGCTAATTGATATGGCAAGGAAATGGGATGCGGTCGCTCAGCCGATTCAATTAAATGCGAAGTCTATCGGAATAAATGACGAGTTGAGTATGGAAGTTGCGAACAGTATTAGATCTTTGGGAGTATATCTGTTTAATGAATATAATTATCTTGAATTGTCAAAGATGATATCAGATACTTTGAAAGAGCTTTTTGCTGAACTGCCTGATGTATTTGAACAGGTCAATGAAGATATTCATCAATTAAATAAAATAGAAAAAGAAGAAAAGCAGCGTTTGAGTTCTTTGCAATATACGGCTGAAATTGGAATAATATTTAAAGACACTTTACGCATCACATCGGATGTAATAACATGGAAAGGCGAAAAATATCCTGTAAAAACCATATTAGGTATTACTTGGGGAGCCACGCAGCATTCCATAAATGGTATTCCTACGGGAACTGTTTACATGATAAAATTTAAAACAACAACAGAAACCATAAGAATAGAAACAAATAGAAACAGCGTTTATACCAATGCTGTTGATATTCTTTGGCAAATTATGTCTGTTAAAATAATAAACGATATGCTTTTGAAACTAAAAAATGGAAAATATATTGTTTTTTCAAATTTACCTCACTGTTTGATATGGAATGACGGCATAACGCTTCAGAAGTCGGAATGGTTTACAACTAAAGAAAAAAGATTTAAATGGAATCAGGTGGATATGTGGTCATCATGCGGAAATTTGATAATATGCTCAAAAGAGGACAGTAAGTTTATCGTTCAAATACCATATCAAACGACTTATAATATACATTTTTTGGAAGCTATTGTAGCGGCGTTATTAAAAAAGCCTGAGGCGCAAAAGATTAGCGATGTTTTTCTTAAATGACAGTATCATAAATTTGAATTTTTAAGTTAGTTTGGTTGGTCGTGGTCGGATGCAAACGGCAGGCTTTTTGTGCATTTTGCCGGCAATATCAGATGCTGTATATTTTTCTATCAGCATGTTTTGCCATCATTTTATTTTTTTATGATACAATCCATTACTTTTATTTTTGCGGGGTATAACTTGATTGTGCTGGAGAATGTTAATAAATACTTTGCTTCCAACCATGTCTTGAAAGATATCAATCTGCATGTCAAAACAAGCGAAAAATTGGTCGTCATAGGACCGAGCGGTTCAGGCAAAAGTACGCTGATACGCTGTATCAACCTGCTTGAAAAACCTACAAGCGGCAAAATAATCATCAATGGCATGGACATAACCGCGCCAAAAGCGCCTATAACAAAAGTGAGGCAGTCAACCGCTATGGTGTTTCAGTCATTTAACCTCTACTCCCATAAAACCGCCATTGAAAACCTAACTTTGGCGCCCGTGCTTTTGAAAGGCATCTCAAAAAGCGAGGCAAAAAAGCAGGCTTTGGAACTGTTGGAAAGGGTAGGGCTTAACGATAAAGCGGACGCTTATCCTTCGCAGCTTAGCGGCGGGCAGCAGCAAAGAGTTGCGATAGCAAGGTCTTTGGCTATGAATCCAAGCGTCATTTTGTTTGACGAGCCGACATCCGCGCTTGATCCTGAAATGATACAGGAGGTTCTTGATGTCATGATAAATCTTGCGAAAAGCGGCATGACAATGATAGTAGTTACTCATGAGATGGGTTTTGCCCGTCAAGTGGCTGATAGAGTTGTGTTTATGGATGACGGAGCGATACTGGAACAGGGAACTCCGAAACATTTTTTTGAAAATCCCGAAAACGAACGCACAAAAGCATTTTTGAGCAAAATCGTTCACTAATTTAAAGGAGAGTACATGGGAAGATTTACGGCTTTTTTGGTTGGTCTAACGACCTTTTTTGGTTTGGGTGTTGGCGTGTGCATGGCGGCTGATGCTCCTGATATTCAAAAGATTAAAGACAGGGGCGTTTTGAAAGTCGGCGTAAAGGTAGATGTGCCGAAATTTGGCTACAAAGACCCTAAAACGGGTGTTACCGAAGGGCTTGATATAGATGTGGCGAAAGCTATCGCGAAAAAGATTTTGGGCGATGAAAACAAGTTAGAGACGCAAGCGGTTACGGCTAAGACGCGCGGACCTCTGCTTGATAACGGCGAAGTTGATTTGGTAATCGCGACTTTTACCATTACGGAAGAGAGGAAGCAAAGCTACAATTTTTCAGACGCTTATTATGCGGACGGCATAGGATTGCTTGTGAAAAAAGCTTCGGGCATCAAATCGTTTAATGACTTGAACGGCAAAAAAATCGGCGTTGCACAAAGCGCTACGACAAAAAAAGTCATTCAGGAAAAAGCAAATACCGAGGGTATCAAAGTAATCATATTTGAGTTTGGAACATATCCTGAGATAAAAACGGCTCTTGACTCCAGAAGAATAGATGTGTTTTCGGTGGACGCTTCAATACTGAGCGGGTATCTTGACGATACTACGGTGATTTTGGACGAGAGGCTCTCTGCTGAAGAGTACGGCGTGGCTTCCAAAAAAAGCAATACCGCTTTGGCAAATCTTGTCAATGAAGTCGTAAACGAGCTTAAAGCTTCCGGCGAATTGGACAAAATAGCGCAAAAGTGGGGGCTTAAATAGTTGAATGGCGAGGGACCTCTTGCGCTGTTTAAATGGAAAGCGCTGTTTGCGGATTGGCAAGTGTTTGCAGAGGGCTTCGGTACGACTATAGCCTATTCTCTGCTTTCTTTGGCGCTTGCTGTGATTTTCGGCGTAATTTTCGGCGTAATGGGTTCTACGCACAACAAACTTTCAAGAGCGTTCAACCGCGTGTATGTGGAGTTTATCCAAAACACGCCGTTGCCGCTCCAAATGTTTTTTCTTATCAATCTCGTTTTATATCGTGTCGGCATGGAGTATGAATTTAGCAGTAAAATCATTGCGGCGCTTGAAAATATACATCCCATGTTTCCTGTTTTTATAACCGGAGTGATAGGCATCGGCGTTTATCATGGCGCATACATGGCGGAAGCTGTGAGAGCGGGTATAGGAGCAGTGCCGAGAGGTCAGCTTGAAGCGGCGTATTCTCAAGGGTTTTCGTATTGGGGCGCGATGCGGCATGTAGTGCTGCCGCAGGCAAAAAAATTAGCTTTCCCGCCCATGACAAACATATCGGTCAATCTCATAAAAAACACTTCCGTGATGGCTATGGTCGCGGGAGGGGATTTGCTGTATAGAGCGGATTCTTGGAGCAGCGACTATTTATATTATGCGCCTGCTTATATCATAACCGGACTTTTGTATCTTGGTATATGCTACCCGCTGGCTGCTTATGCAAGAGCGCTGGAAAAAAGGGCGATGCATGGTTAAAGAGCTGTTTTTGATAGAAAACTTTACTTTTTTGGGGTGGGGCTTGCTGGTAACGCTCACGATAGCCATAGTTTCTATCGTCATATCTACAATATTCGGGACTGTTTTGGGAGTTTTGAGATTTTCCAAAATTGTATTTCTCGGACAACTTGCCGCCGCTTATATAGAAATAGTAAGAAATATACCGCTTTTGCTTTTTATATTGGTGATAAGGTTCATGACCCCAGCTCCTCCGATAGTTGCGGGCATTTTGGCGATGAGTATCTTTACTTCCGCCGTTGTCGCAGAGATAGTAAGAGGCGGGCTTAACTCCATACCAAAAGGTCAATGGGAGGCGGCATATTCTCAAGGATTTTCTTACATAGAAGCGCTGCTTTATATCGTTTTGCCGCAGACTTTTAGAAATATCCTTCCCGCACTCATGTCGCAGTTCACCTCCACGATAAAGGATACTTCGTTTGTGTGGCTTGTCGGCATTGAGGATTTGACGGGAAAAGGCATGATACTTATGGGTAAATACGGCTCTTCCGAACAGGTATTTGCTCTTTTTACCATCATGGCTTTAACCTATTTTGTCATAATATATATTCTTTCAAGCTATTCAAGAAAGATGTATAACTCATACGCGCACAGCAAAGCCTGATAATTTATAATTTGTACGCCCACTCTGCCATTGCAAATTAATGAAGCCGGCGCGGCAATCCAGAAGGAATTTAAAACATGAAACTATTTTGATAAATTCCAACATGCAGACAGGACAAATAACCAGCATTTCGTCATTCCTGCGACCAAATGACAAGCGAAGCGCATATCGTGAGAGAAGGCGGGAATCCACACACAGTTCCGTCATTCCCGCAACAAAACGGCAAATAAAGCATATGCCCCCTTCCGTCATTCCCGCGCTCATGCGGTAAATCCCTTTTGTCATACAAAACACATGCGCCACCACCTTTGTCATTCCCGCGCAAGCGGGAATCCAAATTCTCCGTCATTGCAAGCGCGCGGCAATTCAAAACTCAGATATTCAAAAAAATATCATCAAATAATAAATGAAATAAACTTTTTAATTTATATGTTTGGATTCCCGCCTGCGCGGGAATGACAAAGGGGGACGCGGGAATGACGAAAAGAAAAGCGGGAATGACAAAGGGGCGCTGGATGGGCGATTGCCGCTCTGCAATGAAATAAACACAATGTATTTTATTTGTCGTTCGGTCGCGAGAATGACAAA